>DAHXNK010000149.1 GCA_027365415.1 Acidobacteriaceae bacterium | reverse complement strand
CGGCGGGATCGCGCAGGGTTCGCCGCATCAGGGAGTAGATGGGATGACTGTACTGGCCGAGCAAAAGAGCGAATGCCTGCTCGGAGCCGGCCTTCAGCTCAGCGACCAGTTCCTGCTCTTCTTCACGGATTCCGATTGCGCTTGCCAGATCGCTCATCGCTGTCCTGGCCTGTAGAGGGAAGTCCCCCAAAGGCGTTTTGTATGCATTCTAAAGTAGGCTCTCCGGCTATCGGCTGTCCAGCGAAGACGAGAAGGGGCGAGGAGTTGCTCGCATCTTTCGTTCGGCCCCGCGGGCTGGGAAAGCCGCCTGGCAATTCAATTTGGTGGAACTGGTGGGCGGGGGCAGACTGACGGCGGATTCAGGCCCTGCCCGTTTGGTTGACATGAGGCGTGGGTGAGGGGTCGTCTGCTCCTGCAGGCCAGTGATTGAGCCGGGCGGAGCCATCGAAGAGGGGATGGTGTGGGGTTTGACTTGCTGACCTGCATCCGAGAGAATGAGAGAGTCCCTCTGCGAAGAGTGGGCCTGTGGCGCAGCTGGGAGCGCGCTTCCATGGCATGGAAGAGGTCGTCGGTTCGATCCCGACCAGGTCCACCAATTACTTTCAAGAACTTAGCGGAATCCCTTCAAAACCGTTTGCCCGCATTTTGCCCGCAAATGGAATGATCTTGCAGCGCGACGGCACTTTTTTCGTCTGCTCCTTTCCTTCCTCTGTACGCTGCGATTCCATCGTTTCGAGCCCCGTTTCTGTAGGATTGATTGCGCCCGTTGCCTCGGGCTTCGCTGGTAGCGGA
>DAHXNK010000148.1 GCA_027365415.1 Acidobacteriaceae bacterium | reverse complement strand
CCGAAGCGCGGCTGCTGCTGCAAACCTACGACCGCACCCCCATTCTTTTTGTTCGGGGCGAGGGCGTGCATCTCTACGATGAAAGCGGCAACGCCTATCTCGACTTTTTGAGCGGGATTGGCGTCAGCGCGCTCGGCTACGGCCATCCAAAAGTGGAAGCGGCCATTGCGACGCAGAGCCGCAAGCTACTGCATACCTGCAACCTTTTCTACCACGAAGGCCAGGCGGAACTGGCGATGCGGTTGACAGAGATGACAGGGATGGATCGCGCCTTCTTCTGCAACAGCGGCACGGAGGCCTGGGAGGCTGCGCTGAAGCTGGCCCGCGCCCATGCTGGACTATTGCGGGCACAAGGAAAAAAGATTGGCACCAAAATTCTGGCGTTTGAACACGGCTTTCATGGTCGGACGATGGGTTCTGTCTCGACAACACATAAGGCCAAATATCGCGAGCCGTTTGCGCCACTCATTGCAGGCGTGGAGTTTGCGCGCTTCAATGATGTTGCCGACCTGAAAGCAAAGTTCACCGATGAGTTCTGCGCCATTTGCATTGAAGTGGTGCAGGGCGAGGGCGGCATTCACGCCGTCTCGCAGGAATTTTTCGCCACGGCACGCGCCCTGACACAACAGACTGGAGCGCTGCTGCTGGCCGATGAGATTCAATGCGGCATGGGTCGCACCGGCCAATGGTGCGCCTATCAGCACTTTGGCATTCTGCCCGATGTGACGACGCTGGCGAAGCCACTCGGCGGCGGCCTGCCCATCGGGGCGATGCTCTGCACCGATGAGGCTGC
>DAHXNK010000147.1 GCA_027365415.1 Acidobacteriaceae bacterium | reverse complement strand
GCCGGAACTCTCGCTCCCCTCGCCCTCCGGGAGCGGGGTCGGGGATGAGGGCGACTACGGCGGCAACCTGATCGTGCAGGGCGACAACCTGCACGCGCTCAAGGCGCTGCTGCCGCGCTACGCCGGACAGGTGAAGTGCATCTACATCGACCCGCCCTACAACACCGGCAACGAAGGCTGGGTTTACAACGACAACGTCAACAGCCCCGAGATTCGCAAGTGGCTGGGCGAGGTGGTGGGCAAGGAAGGCGAGACGTTGGACCGGCACGACCGCTGGTTGTCGATGATGTACCCGCGACTGGTGCTGCTGAAGCAGTTTCTGCGCGAGGACGGCGCGATCTTTGTGTCCATCGACGATAACGAGGTCGGTAACCTGCAAGCTCTGATGCGGGAGGTCTTCGGCGCAGCGAACGAAGTCGCCACCATCGTCTGGGAGAAAGGCAAGAAGGGCGACTCGAAGTTCGTATCCGTCACGCACGAATACATCGTCGCCTTTGCGCGCAACAAGGCTCTGCTTAAGGAGCGGAATGTCCGATGGAGGCGGAAGAAGCCGGGCATCGACGCCGTGCTGGAGCACTACGAGAGCTTGCGTAAGAAGCACGGTGACAACCACGCCGCGATCCGCAAGGAGATGATGGCTTGGTACCGCGCCCTGCCCAAGGGCGATCCCCGCAAGGGGCACAAGCACTACAACTGGTCCGACAAGCGCGGGCTCTACTTCGCAGCTGACTTTGCAGGCCCTGATGACGGTCGCGAGAGCCGACCGCGCTATCCGATCCCGCACCCGGTCACCCAGCAGCC
>DAHXNK010000146.1 GCA_027365415.1 Acidobacteriaceae bacterium | reverse complement strand
GTCATCGCCGTCGGCTTCCCTCACGTCGCTCGCACTTTCCTCGGTTCCTGAAAAGCTGGAGAATATCATGGTTCGCAATGCTTCTACCGTTATTGCGCTTGGCTTCCTCGTCGCCCCTATGGCTGCCCGGGCGGCCGAGAGCACCGCCGTGCTCAATGTGCATCATGCCGGATGCGTGCTGTGTGGCCCCATTGTCAAAAGCACGCTGGAGCATGTGAAGGGTGTCAAGGCGGTGCGCGTCACGCAACCCAATGGCGATGCTGACGTAACGGCTACGGTGATCTTCGACGATACGCAGGCCACGACCGCTGCACTGATCAAGGCCACGACCGATCGCGGCTATCCGGCTGAGCTGGCGAAGACGGTCGGCAAGTCCTGATGGCCAAGCGTTCGATCCGACACGCAAGCGAGGAGCCTGCGATGATGAGCGCCCCTATGGTTCACGACTGTTGCGCTGTCTCGGGCACCTCCGGTCGCACGCCGGACCTAGTGGTGATCGGTGCCGGCTCGGCCGGGTTCTCGGCGGCTATCCGGGCCGGTGAGCTGGGCGCGAAGGTGGTCCTGATCGGGCACGGCACGATTGGAGGCACCTGCGTGAATATCGGCTGCGTGCCATCCAAGGCGCTGATCCGAGCGGCCGAGGCGCTGCACCATGCCCGGTCGGCTGGCCGGTTTGCCGGTATTACTGGAACGGCGGAGCTGACCGACTGGCAGGCCCTCGTGGCGCAGAAGGATGATCTCGTCTCAGGGTTGCGGACGGCGAAGTACGAGAACCTGCTGCCGCGCTACGATCATATCCGCTAC
>DAHXNK010000145.1 GCA_027365415.1 Acidobacteriaceae bacterium | reverse complement strand
ATATTTATCCCCTTCGGCATTAATTACAAAGGAGAAACCATTATATCTGACACTGAGGAGATTCCCTTTTCTGACGTTATCCCGGATAATGTGAGCTGGTTTGACCTGTTAAGAGATTCAAACATGAGTATATCACCTCATCCTTTAATTTTATGCAAGCGGGCTGTGGATTTGAGACTTGTGCAGAGATTCGCTAGCTCTGCTCGAAGATTTTTATCAGAAACAAGGCATTCTGCGCCACGCAACCTCTTCCCAACGCCTGTACCCGGCGGTCGCAGCCGCAACACGGAGCCGCGATTGCGAACATCAAAACGCTAGGGGAACACACGAGCCATGCTTCAACCTGGGCACCTCTGACAGTCCTACGGAGTGCCGCACGAGGCCCGTACCACCAACCTACAATCCAGAAGAATATCGCGCGGCAACATGCCGGGATGATCGATTCGATCCAGCATGGCCGCCATCGCGGCCTGGCCGATCTCGCGGCAGGGCTGGTGTACGGTGGTAAGCGGCACCGGCAGCAATTGCGCGTACTCTACGTCATCAATTCCCACGATCTTGAACTCACCGGGAATTTTGCATCCCAAAGCCAGCAGCCCCTGCATGAGCCGTCCCGCTGTCCGATCATTGACGCAAACAAAACCATCAGGACGAAGTTCCGCCAGCATCGCCTGCAAAGCTCCGTTTGCAATAGAGGGCAGACATTGCACGGAATGCGCTTCTACGGGGAAATCATGCGTAAGCAGCGCCTCGCGAAAGCCCACGATCCTGTCTTCCACGGTCGAGGCCGCGCTCAAATCTGCAATGAATACA
>DAHXNK010000144.1 GCA_027365415.1 Acidobacteriaceae bacterium | reverse complement strand
AGCGCATTCGTGAATCGCAAGCGGCACAGCTGTTTTATGAGGCGGTCCGCATGGAAGATGATCAGGGTGCGATGCGGCGCGTCATCGAGCTGTATACCCGGGTCATCGATCTGAACCCGCAACACGCGGCGGCCCTTATCAATCTGGGCACCATTTTTTACAACCAACGACAGTATCTTCAGGCCGAGGATGTCTATCGCCGCGCCACTGTTGCCGATCCCAACTATGCGCTGGCCTTCTTCGATCTGGGCAACGCGCTGGATGAATTGCAGCGCTTGATGGAGGCGATCGATGCCTATCGCACCGCCATCCGCCTGGTGCCGAAATATGCCGATGCCCACTACAATCTGGCGCTGGCCTACGAACGGATTGGCGAACACCGCAGGGCGTTACCGCATTGGATGACCTACAGCAGACTTGATCCGACCGGTCCATGGTCTAACCACGCGCGCGGACAGGCCCGCCGTTTGATTGAGGCCGAACATCTGCAGATCGTCTCGCGGCGGTAGCTGTTCGGTCTCGGTCGGATCGTCGATAAAATTGCGGCTTTAGTACACTATAAGTGGATAGAAGCTCATCGAAACGAGGCATCCAATGGCATTGAACGAGCAGACAGACGGTCGTCAACATAGTCCAAACGATAATGAGGTGAGGGGAAGAGCTTTCGATAGTAAATCGACTGACATGCGCAAATTTAAGCCGACTGTGCCTCTCAATTACAAATCGCCGACTCCAGTGCGTGTGCCCCCTCCACCCACTTCCAATAAAGGAAGTTAAGATCAATTAGAGGCGTATGCCGAATACCATTCAGACACTCAGTGTCTAC
>DAHXNK010000143.1 GCA_027365415.1 Acidobacteriaceae bacterium | reverse complement strand
TGGCGAAACGCTTTCGCCGAATAGTCGATACCTGGCGGGGCATCGACATCGGTGTCGACCGGGTCCCCTAGGGCTCCCTGGAGCTTGGCGATCCGTTCATCCGGCGACAGGCTCTTATCGTTGATGATCCCCCTGATCGCATCGACCGACAGACGGGCCGGCGACAGATTTGGCGGATCGATCCTCTGGCCGCTCTGCCACCACTCCTCAGTGCCGTCCGGCCAGGTGATGGCAGGCCCATCGCCCCGGTGGAGCTGGCCGTGCTGGTACCAAAACTTGGTACCGTCTGGCCAGGTGATGGCAGGCCCATCGTCCCGGTGGAGCTGGCCGTTGAGATGCCACCGCTCGGTGCCGCCCGGACTAACGCTCTTCGTTGGCTTTGGCTCGGCTCCCAGCTCGACCTCCGACTCGGGGTTGGCCTTGGCGGAGAACTGGCCCCCGGTGGGTTGGCCTTTCGGCTGGCGGTTTGGGTTGGTTGCGTTCATGCCAAGTTAGAGAGCGGCGGAATCGGGATTGCGCGGATCAATCTTCCGATCATGCTGGTACCACTCTTCGGTGCCGTCCGAGAAGTTGATCGCAGGGCCATCGTCCCGGTGGAGCTTGCCGTGCTGGGACCAGAACTTTGTACCGTCTGGCCAGGTCGCCGCAGCTCCATCGTCTCGGTGGAGCTTGCCGTGCTGCCACCACTCCTCAGTGCCATCGGTCCTGATCACCGCAGGACCGTCGTCCCGGTGGAGCTGGCCGTGCTGCCACCACTCCTCAGTGCCATCGGCCCTGATGATCGCAGGACCATCGTCCCGATGGAACTGGCCGTTGAGATGCCACCGCTCAGTGCCGTCCGGAC
>DAHXNK010000142.1 GCA_027365415.1 Acidobacteriaceae bacterium | reverse complement strand
CTGAAGGTAAAGTCACCATCTGGAATCAGGCGATGGAAGAGATGACCGGCATTCTTGCCGCAGATATTCTTGGGAAAGGCGACTATGAACACTCTATTCCATTTTATGGAGAAAGGAAACCTATTCTTGTCGATCAAGTTTTGATAAATACCGAAGATGTGCAAGAAAAATATGAATCGATTCAGAAAGAACAGAACAGGTTGACGGCAGAAATCTGGGTGCCGGTATTGAAGGGGGAAAAGCGGTTTCTATATGCCACAGCCACACATCTATATGATATGACCGGGAATCTTGTTGGCGCGATTGAATCAATCAGGGATATAACTGATCGTAAGCAAGTGGAAAATGAATTGTTGGAAGCCAAAGAAACGGCGGAAGCGGCTACAAGAGCCAAGAGTGAGTTTCTGGCTAACATGAGCCACGAAATTCGCACTCCAATGAATGCAATCATCGGGATGGCTTATCTTGCCTTGCAGACGAAACTTAGCGTACAACAAAAGGATTACCTTGACAAAATCGAGTCATCATCAAATACATTGTTGGGAATTATCAACGACATTTTAGATTTTTCCAAAATTGAAGCAGGGAAACTAGATATTGAAATAATCGATTTTAGACTGGATGAAACGTTGAACAATTTGGCCAGTATGCTTGGTGTGAAGGCCTATCAAAAAGGTCTTGAATTGCTGTTCCAATATACTGCAGAGGTTCCGCAAAAACTGAAAGGTGATCCGCTCCGACTGGGGCAAATCCTTATTAACCTGACCAATAATGCATTGAAATTTACGGATCATGGCGAAATCATTGTTAAAAGCGAGTTAGTGGATCAAACAGAGCAGGAAGTGACGCTGCAATTTTCGGTCAAAG
>DAHXNK010000141.1 GCA_027365415.1 Acidobacteriaceae bacterium | reverse complement strand
AGGCTTGTAATAGCGCAGTTCTGCGCCAACTTCTACATCCGGGGCAATGGCGCGTGCATCTTCCAGATGGATCTGGTTCAGCGGGTCCTCCAACTGCTCTGGGGTCTCCACTACAGTCTTGTACGCATAGGCGCGAATCTCGCCCGTCTCCCGGTCAAGTTCGCCGCGCATGTTTTCCTGCGTCTTGTAATACTTGCGTGTCGCAAGGGCGATGGCGTCCTCCACCGCAGAGACGATGATCTGCGGATCGATGCCTTTCTCCCGGCTTAAAACTTCAATCGTGTCATAGAGTGCGCTTGCCATAATTCTTCTCTGCTCGTCTCAGCCAAATGCGGCGATTTAGTCTTTTATGCTTCTGCAATTCTCTTCCGACAGCTTTGCTGGTTTATCTCTACCGGACCAGGAAAGCATTGCATGGAAGAAACAATCCATTCGAACGATAACTTAAATCTCAGGAATCAGATTCGCCTTTGAAATATTGGAAAATGCGATGACGACCTTCGTCTCCGTGGCCTTCTCCGCCTTGTTTTTACGCTTCTTTCCAGTGCTTATGTCCAGCTCCACACCGTCAGTACCCACTCCAAGTATGCGTCCCTGCCAGTGGGAGTTACCGTCGATCGCTGTCACCGTCCGAAGCTTGACCATGCCACCCGTAAAGCGCACATAATCTTCACGCCCATGCAGCTTGCGGTCCAGTCCCGGGGAGGAAACCTCCAGCGTGTATTCGGCTCCGGGAATCAACTCCTCTACATCCAGCACCGTACCGAAATCCGTGCTGAAGACCTCGCAATCCTCGACCAAAATGCCAGCCAACTGGTCCACCGATACGTGTTCGGGCAGCTTCAGTTCCTTCGAGTTCTCCGGCAAGG
>DAHXNK010000140.1 GCA_027365415.1 Acidobacteriaceae bacterium | reverse complement strand
AGAACTGGTCCGCATGATTGGCGTCTATCCGGTCGGATCACTTGTGGAGCTTTCAGACGGCAGAATCGCTATGGTTTCCGAATATAAAAATCCTGACACACACGCCGGACAGGTCAATTTGCTTGTCCTTTTTTCCAGCCGCTCAAAGCCGGTTGACGAACCTTTCCACATCACCCTTCCGGTGATCGACCGAAATACCGTCACGCAAACATTTCACCCGAGAGAGCTAGGAATTTCCCCTTCGGATGTCTTCCGTTACATAGAGGCTCCCGGACCGGAATTTCCGGAAGAACCCCCGGCGGACGAAAAGGTCCGGGATCAAGCGTTGCCGGGATAATCAGCTTCAGCTTGCAAACACCTGCTCCCACCGATACAATCTCTCCTTGGATTCTCCTGCTACAACATTTCCTCATCAATGCTCGGGTGGCGGAACAGGCAGACGCAGCGGACTCAAAATCCGCCGACCTTACGGTCATAGGGGTTCGATTCCCCTCCCGAGTACCAATATCATCAGAACCAAAATTGAAAGCTTTCGGAAAAATCAGGATTAACATCAGGTAGCCAAGTGCTAATCAGAACCCAAAGATGCTACGATCTTCCCATCATAATATTCTTTGCATTGTTGAGAAAAAGCAGCATCTTTCCAAAAACAAAGCGGATCCTGGGGGACCAGGGAGGCCGTCAGGTGGGGTGGCAAAACGCTGGCTCGCCATTTCCAGATCGCATGAAGCGCGCCATGGGTTCAAACACTTTCAAGCCCTCATACGAAAGAAACAGAAACAAACATGGCTTTTGGGGCCAGAACAGGGAGACGAAGACGTGCTGCCTCCATCTTTCTCGCCCGACTGTTGAAAAGACAAACGACAAGAACGATGAGTTCAAAATAAATCGAGGAATCCGCGCTTCCGGGCTCTA
>DAHXNK010000013.1 GCA_027365415.1 Acidobacteriaceae bacterium | reverse complement strand
CAAGTCAAGGCATATCTGAAACTGGGCGTGGTGCAAAATGCCATCAACGTGGCCTCACTCTCGCGCGAGGAGTACACCGAGATTGCTCCCTACATCGGCATGGCTGAGAACCTAGGTAGCTTGCTAGCGCAAATCTCCGCTGGTCAAGGCCATGCCCATAATGTGGAGAACATTCAGATTGCCTATCACGGGCGGCTGGCCGGAATGCGCACAGAACTGCTGCGCAACGCGGCGCTCTGTGGCATACTTTCGCCCTCCGAGCAGGTGAATCGCATCAATGCGGCCTCCATTGCCGCCGAGCGCGGCATTCGCGTCCACGAGGAAAAGAAAGAGGCCGTCACCGGCGGCGCAGCCAATATCCTGAAGCTGACGATACACAGCGCGAACGGCGATCTGACAGCCAGCGCCACGGTGCTCCACGGCGCGTCGTCGCGGCTGCTTTCAATGGAGGACATCGACATTGAAGCGCCCCTGCACGGCACGCTGCTCTTTCTGCGCAACAAAGATATTCCCGGCGTGATTGGCCGCATTGGCACGATTCTGGGCGAACATAAAATCAACATTGCCAACTTCGCCTTGGGCCGTCCCGATGCCAGACAGGGCAAAGCCAGTGGAGAGGCCTTGGCCATCATCCAGATTGACGCGCAAACCAACCGCGCAGGCATCTCCAAGGCAATTGCGGCGCTCCAGTCCGTGGATGCCATCCTCCGCGCTGGCTTGGTGGAACTGAAGTAACAAATCGCGCTGCGGAACAGGGCTTCCCAGATGTACCGCAGCGCACACCAGATTTTACTGAGGATGTCCCATGCCGTTGTACGAATATGAATGCACGCAATGCCATCGTCGTCTGGAGAAGATTCAGCACTTCAGCGATGCCCAGGAAACCATCTGCCCGCATTGCGGCGGCGCGCTGGAGCGTGTGATTACGGCCCCTGCCATCCAGTTCAAAGGCGCGGGCTGGTATGTAAACGACTACGCGAAGTCTGGAGCAAAATCTCCAGCGACGAATAGCAGTGAAGCTAAACCTTCGGACGCAGGAAAATCGGATTCCAACAAGGATTCTGGCAAGTCGGAATCGAGCAAAGATTCCGGCGGAAGCGCCTCGGCCTCCGCGTCGAGTTCCTCTTCGGAGGCGACTACCTCTTCGGCTCCGTCCGCTTCCTCCGGCACGCCTTCTTCTTCAACGCCCGCATCGTCCAGCGCTTCCTCGTCGTCAGGGTCCTCTAACAGCAACGACTAATAGGGACATGGACAGATTTCGGAACCCCCAAAATGCTTGCCATTCTGAGCGCAACGAAGAATCCCGAGAATGACTCTTCGATAGCATTGGCTACAATCACTCTGTGTTCGCGCATTCGGTCTCCATCCCGGAGAAAAATCTTGCAGCCGACTGGCAGGCGCTCTGGCAGCAACTGCCCGCCAGCGCCGCCGTCTTCGCGCTGCATGGGCCTTCGGGTAAGATTGACGACGAACCCTACATCACCAAGACGGCTAATCTGCGCCGTCGCCTGCGGCGGTTGCTATCGCCAGACACCACAGTCTCCAAACGGCTGAACCTGCTGGGCCGGGTGGGCAGGATTTCCTATACCGAAACTGGCTCCGATCTGGAAACCGCGCTGCTGCTCTACACCGCGACGCGGCACGCCTTCGGGGATCGTGTCCGCAAGCGGCTCCATCTGCGTCCACCCGCCCTGCTACGCATGGCTTGGGAGAATGCCCATCCTCGCGTCTACGCGACAAATCGCGTTGCGCTGCGCGCACTCGAACACACCTTTGGCCCCTTCCCTTCGCGCCTGGCCGCTGATCGTTTTCTCGACGACTCGCTCAATCTTTTTTTGCTGCGCCGCTGCACGGACGACCTGCGTCCCGATCCGGCCTTTTCCGGCTGCATTTATTCCGAGATGAAGATGTGTCTGGCTCCCTGCTTTCTTGGCTGCACAGAGCAACGCTATGCCGAGGAGTCCGAAGCTGTCCGCGCCTACTTCGCCACGCGCGGCGCATCGCTGCTGGCCGCGCTGGAGCAGGATCGCAACGCCGCCTCTGCTGCGCTTGACTTTGAACAGGCCGCACAATTGCACGCACGCATCCAGAAGGTGAAGGCCATCACGCAGCAGGCAGCCCCGCTCGTGCATCCTCTGGCGCAACTGGATACCGTGATTCTGCAACCCGCTTTCTATGCGAGCCAGGCAGCGCTCTCCATGCACGAGATGCCCGCCCCCGACATGCCTTCTACTGGCCATGCCGCGTACGTCGCGGTCTTTCTCATTCGCGCTGGAGTGTTCTATGGGCCAGCGCTCTACTCCGTGCAGGGCATGGTGCATCCCAACGAACAATCAGGTTCCAGTTCTCTGTTTGCACATCCCACAGCCTTGGCCCCTACGCCGTTGCAGGCAAGCGAAACTGCAACACCCAAAGCCGCGCGCAGCCTGCTCGAAGGCCGTTTGCGCGATCTTCTGGAGCAACTGGAAACACAGGTGGCTGCGAACCGACCGCAGCCCGACCTTATTGCGGATCATCTGGCATTGCTGGTCCGCTGGTATTATCGGCCTGCTGCCAAACGTGTGGGTGAAATCTTCTTTCGCGATGCCAGCGAAGATTTCCCGCTGCTAAAAATTCTGCGTGGCATCTCGCGTGTGGCTCGCGGAGCCAGGAATCCAGAGGATGCGGAGGCCACCACAATTCCGATACTCCCTTGACTCCGCGTGCGATACTGTTGCGGATGAATCAGTACATCTCCACAGAACCACAGTCGTCTTCCGAAGCCTGTCTCCTGCAGCGCATTCAGCGTCCATTAGCCACGCTTGTAGTGTTGCTCTCCCTGGGTCTGATTCTTCTTTTTCTCATCACCAGCCTACAACGGCTCCGCTATCCCTTTCCATTGGAGCAGCTCGAAGGCACGATGGCGCTGGCCGTGGCCCGCGTCGCGCATAGCCTACCACTCTATGTGCAGCCAAATTTCAGCTTCATTCCCTACATGTACTCCCCGGCCTATTTTTACGTTGCCGGATTCGCTGCCAAGCTCTTCGGCCCTGGATTTCTCGCGCTGCGGTTGATTTCCCTGCTCAGCACGCTCGGCTGCTTCGCCGTCCTCTACACGCTGGTTGTGACGGAGACCAAGAATCGTCTGGCTGCACTGGCTGGAATGGGCCTCTATGCTGCCGCCTATCCGGTCACGCAACATTGGTTCGACTTGGGCCGTGTGGATTCGCTGTATGTGCTGCTGGTCATGCTGGCACTGCTGGCCACGCGGCGGCTGCATCCGGTATTGGCTGCGCTGGCATGGACGCTGGCTGTTCTGGCCAAGCAAACCATCGCGCCGGTCGCGCTGATCGTGCTTTGTTTTGACTGGAAGCGCCCGCGCCGAGCGCTGACGGGCGTTGGAGTTTTCCTTCTGAGCACGCTGGGCAGCACGATGTGGCTCAATCATGCTACGCACGGCTGGTACAGTTACTACATCTTTACCGTGCCCGGGGCCAATTCCGACCTGCGCCTGCACGCGGCGGCATTTTTTCTTTCCACCACACTGCTAGCTCCCTTTGGCGTGGCACTGGCAGTGATTGCTGCGGCAGTATTGCTGACCAACGCGGATTGGCGTAGCGAGCGAGCGAGATTCTACCTGCTTGCCAGCGGATCGCTGCTGGCGCTCTGCTGGTTTCTAGCTTCCCATGCCGGAGCCACCGCAAACACGGCAATGCCCTTCTATGCCATGTTGTCGGTGGCCTTCGGCGTAGCGTTGGCGCGTCTTCTTGCCTGGCTGCGCGGATTCCCGACATCCAGGGCGCGCGCTGGAGAGGCGTTGCTACTGCTGGCGGTCTGTGCCCAACTGGCCAGCCAGGTGTACTCGCCCAAACTTTCCGTGCCTTCATCGGAGGTACGCGCTTCGCAGCAGCAATTTGTGGACTGGCTGCGCCTGTTTCCCGGCGATGTGTGGGTTCCTGCCCATCCCTACGAGGCGGTGCTGGCTGGCAAGCTCCCCCATCCCGACGAGGCAGCCATTCACGATGCGTTGCGCCCTGGCCATCCTGCCGCCAATCGCCCACTGCTGCGCGAAATCCGACAGGCGGTGGAGCAAGAGTCCCCAGATGCCATCGTGCTTGACCGCGCGCCGCAGGAGGAGGCCGACGCTGCTCCCTGGCTTCCTACCGATTGGCGAACGCGCTATCCCATCGTTGGCATCGTTCCGGGCAGCGATACGGCCCATGCTTTTTTCCCCATGCCCCGCTATGTTGCGCTACCCTGCCGAGCGCTCCATCTGGCAGCCGCCCAAGCCATTTCGATTCTCTCTTCGACCACAGCTTCACTCTGCCCTGCTTTGCCGCCCGCATTGCCGCATGAACCACATCTGCGCTGATAGACTATAAGCACGCGCAGAAAGGTTGGCTGTGGTCGAACTGGCACCCTCGATTCTTTCCGCAGACTTCGCTCATCTGGCCGATGCGGTTCATGCGGCGGAGCGGGGCGGCGGCACCATCATCCATGTGGATGTGATGGATGGTCATTTCGTGCCCAATCTCACGATTGGCCCGTCGGTGGTGCAGTCCCTGCGCAAAGCCACGCGGTTGCCACTGGATTGCCATCTGATGATCGAGAATCCAGATGCATTGATTCCCAACTTTGCCGAGGCGGGCGCGGACTGGGTCAGCGTGCATTACGAGGCATGTCGCCACCTGCATCGCACGCTCCATTTGATTGCAGAGCATGACATGAAGCCCGCTGTCGTTATCAATCCTGCTACACGCGTCGATCTGCTGATCGACATTCTGCCGATGGTGCATCACGTTTTGGTGATGAGCGTGAATCCCGGTTTCGGCGGACAGCAATTTCTTCCCTTTACGCTCGATAAGATTCGCCGCCTGCGCGATCTGCGGAAAGAGTACAGGCTGGATTTTCGGATCGAGGTCGATGGTGGCGTGGCCCAGGGCACCATCGCGCAAGTGGTACAGGCTGGCGCCGATCTGCTAGTGGCTGGCAGCGCCGTCTTCGGCGATGGCCACGCAGAACAGAATGCAAGAAGCTTGCTGCGCGCGGCGCGTGTGGCCGCTGGGGAATTGCAGCCTGCCTGACGGCAAATAGAGTTTGCATAGCGCTGGCAGTGTGGCAGCGTCGCAAGATAAGCAGGGTTCGGAATACGCGCAGACCGCTCCGGCCCATCGCAAGAGAACATGCAAGGTCTGCGGATTTGAGGTTGTATGCACCGGAATATATATCGTTATGTGGCCATCGGCACGCTGACCCTTGTCGGCCTGACATGGGGCGCGACCGTGGCCCAGGCTGGCATCTTCCACCATAAGAACAAGCCCCTCACGACTGCTGATGATGCGCTGGCCAGCGTGAACTCGCAGCAGCCGGATAAGGAACTCTTCGACCGCGCCATGCTTGCGCTCAAAAAGGGGAAGTACGATGTTGCGCGGCTTGACCTGCAAACCCTGCTGAACACCTATCCCGACTCCGAATACCAGATGCGCGCCAAGCTGGCCATTGGAGATACCTGGTTCAAAGAGGGCGGCTCCGCAGCCATGGAGCAGGCCGAATCCGAATACAAGGATTTCATTACCTTCTTCCCCAACCAGCCAGAAGCCGCCGAAGCGCAGATGAAGGTGGCCGACATCTATTACAAGCAGATGGCAAAACCGGATCGCGACCCAACCAAGGCCGTTCGCGCCCAGGAAGAGTATCGGCAGATGATTTTGCAATTTCCCGACTCGACCCTGATCCCGCAAGCCAAGCAGCGCCTGCGCGAAGTGCAAGAAGTATTGGCGGATCATGAGGAGGACATTGGCAGCTATTACCTCTCACGGAACGACGATTCGGCTGCTATTGCCCGCCTGCAATCTCTGATTGATTCTTATCCGCTCTACAGCCGCGCAGATGAGGTTCTACTGGATATTGGCGATGCCTACGCCGCACAGGCCCGCACCGCGCAACAACTGCATCTGGATGCCGCCGCCAGGGAGCGTCTCAGCACGCTCTACGTCGAACGCGCCGCGCAGGCCTACGACCGCGTAATTCTCGAATACCCGATGATGCCGCATGTCGATGATGCCCGCGACCATCTGGAGGCGCTGAACCAGCCCATCCCTGATCCATCCAAACAGCAAATCGCCCAGAGCGAGGCACAGGAGCAAAGCCGCGAACTCGTCAACTTAAAGGACAAATTCGTCCTGCTAATTACCGCGCGGCCTTCCACGCTGCAAGCCGCGCGCATGGGAGAACCCTTGCTGACTGACCCCACTCCCATTCTCGCTCCAGAGTTGGTTAAGGAAGCAATGTCTGACGTGACTTGGGCACAGCATCCCGACGGCAAGCCCGCGCCAACTTTCGCCGCAGCCTCCAACGCCATTGCTCCCGCCAATGGAACGGCTGCTCCTGCAGGAAGCATGGATGCTTCTGGAAATACTGTGGCTCCCAGCGCGGCCCCATCTGGAGACACCAGCCTGCAACTCCAGGATGTCTCTGGAGCTTCCGGCGGAACCAGCCCGGCTGTAGACACGTCCGCTACGCAAGCTGTTTCCGCGCCATCGTCCGAGGGAACTCCTGCGCCACAATCCACTGGATCAACAGGCAACAGCATTCAGGCGACGGGAGCGAGCGCGTCTGCCCCGACATCCTCCACCCCAGCATCTACACCAGCATCTTGGCCCAGTGCGGCTCCACAACCCAATGGCGGATTGCCGACCGTCGCACCCAAGAACAACACTCCGCTGCCAGCGACGCAGGCTCCGACAGAGGCTCCCAACCAGATCAATGACGTGACCCACAGCGGCCACGCCATCAATACTGCGGATCAAAGCAACGCCCCCTCCGGCAAAAAGAAAAGCCCGAAGCCAAAATTCAACTCCAAGGACGCATCTTCCAGCAAACATAAAAAGAAGAAGGGTCTCGACAAGCTGAATCCCTTCTAACCGGAAGCGCGCGACGCGCCTGGGCTTTGCAATCAAAAGGGTCGCCCTACGGCGGCCCTTTTCCGTGCCCGCGCTATGCTATCGTGAAGCTTGGCCTGTTTTGATTCCCGCCAGCCCTCACAACTATGTCCAGAGAACTCCCCAAAGCCTACGACCCCACCGCCGTTGAAGACCGCTGGGCAGAATACTGGGTGGAAGAGAACATTTTTACCGCGCCAGCCCCCGAAACCATTGCCCCTTCTCGTGTCTTTACCATCCTGCTGCCGCCGCCCAACGTCACCGGACGCCTGCACATGGGCCACATGCTCAACCAGACGGAGATGGATATTCTCATCCGCTGGCGGCGCATGTGCGGCGACACCGCGCTCTGGGTACCCGGCACTGACCACGCGGGCATTGCCACGCAGATGATGGTGGAGCGCCAGTTGGCCAGCGAAGGCTCCAGCCGCCAGCAACTGGGCCGCGAGGCCTTTGTCGAGCGCGTCTGGCAGTGGAAGAAGGAATACGGCGGAGCCATCCTGGGCCAGATGAAGCGCCTGGGAGCCAGCGTCGACTGGTCGCGCGAATACTTTACGATGGACGACACTCTCTCCCGCGCCGTGCGCGAGGCCTTCGTCCGCCTGCATGAGGATGGCCTAATCTATCGCGGCGCGTACATCGTCAACTGGTGCCCGCGCTGCCAGACTGCACTCTCCGATCTTGAAGTTGTGCATGAGGAGCAGGCAGGGAAGCTCTACGAGATTCGCTATCCCGTTGTTGGCGAAAAAAACGCCACTATCACCATCGCCACCACGCGCCCGGAGACGCTGCTCGGCGATATGGCCGTGGCCGTGAACCCTACGGATGCGCGCTACACACACCTGCATGGAAAAATGCTGCGCCTGCCACTCACTGACCGGAAGATTCCTATCGTCGCCGACGACTGGGCCAATCCTGAATTTGGCACCGGAGCCGTCAAGGTCACACCCGCGCACGATCCCAACGACTTTGCCATCGGCCAGCGCCACAAGCTGCCGTCGATCAGCATCCTCGACGACACGGCGCACATCACCGTTGCTGGAGCGTACCTCGGACTCGACCGCTACGAGGCACGCAAGCGCGTGCTGGCCGACCTGGAGGCGCAAGGGCTGCTGGTCGCCGTCAAGGAACACGCCAACTCCGTCGGCAAATGCGACCGCTGCAAAACGGTCGTCGAACCGCGCCTGTCAACACAATGGTTCCTGAAGATTCAACCCCTCGCCGACAAGGCCATTGCCGCCGTCGAGCAAGGCCACATCCAGTTCACGCCCGATCAGTACAAAAAAACCTACTTCGAGTGGATGCACAACATCCACGACTGGTGCCTCTCGCGCCAACTGTGGTGGGGCCATCGCATTCCGGCCTGGCACTGCGCCGCCTGTCAGCAGATCACCGTTGCCCGCGAAACACCGTCGGCCTGCACGCACTGCGGCAGCGACCGCCTGACGCAGGAGACGGATGTACTCGATACCTGGTTCTCCTCCGGGCTGCTGCCGTTTACCGTCTTCGGCTGGCCCGACGCGACTGCCGATCTGGAGAAGTTTTATCCCACGCAGTTGCTGCTCACCGGCTTTGACATTCTCTTCTTCTGGGTCGCGCGCATGATTATGCTCGGCTGCTACTTTATGGAGAAGATGCCGCTGCCCGACGGCAGCCAGCGCCCGCTTAAAGATGCCGTACCCTTCAGGAATGTCTACATCCACGCGCTGGTGCGCGATGCCGAGCGGCAGAAGATGTCGAAGACCAAGGGCAACGTGCTCGACCCCATCGACATCATCCAGCGCTACGGCACCGACGCAGTGCGCTTCACGCTGGCCTCGATGGCATCGCCGGGAACGGACATCGCATTTAGCGAGGCCCGCACCGAAGGCTACCGCGCCTTCGCCAACAAAATCTGGAATGCTGCCCGCTTCATCTTCATGCAGATCGACCGCGCCAAAGAAGCAGGCATTGTTGTTGATCCCAATTCACTGCCTGCACAGATTTCCGTTTTGGAGAATTCTCCACTCGAAGCGCGCTGGATTGTTTCGAGGTTGAACAAGTGTGCTGCCGATGTAAATCAAGCGCTGGAGAATTACCGCTTCGACGAAGCAGCGAATCTGATCTATCAATTCTTCTGGGGCGAATTCTGCGATTGGTATTTGGAAATCGTAAAAATTCGTCTGGACTTCAGTGAGACCGGGGATCTAGCGGCGAAGACCGCAGCGCTCACCACTCTCCTGAGCGTGTTTGAGGCCGCCCTGCGACTGCTCTCGCCATTCATGCCATTCCTCACCGAAGAAATCTGGCATGCTTTCTACGACGGCGTACCTCCTTCAAAGTCGATTGCATTGTCCCGCTATCCCGCGTTCAATATGGCGCTGAAAGATAAGACTGCCGAACGTGAGATGCAGTTACTGCAATTCATCATTATCGCAATCCGAACCCGCAGGAAAGAACTTGGCATCGAAGAAGGCATCTCAGTTCCGGTCAAGGTCACAGAATTCCCTAGGATGGCAATATCGACGGATCATTTGATGGTGGAATTCCGCCCCTTCATCCAGCGGTTCGCAAAAGTCTCAAAGATTACCGTTGTCCCCATCGCGGATAGCCTGCAAAACGGTAAATACGGACATCATATTTGGTCTCCCGCTGGCTCGACCTCAATCTACGTTGACTACGAAAAACCCATCGACATCCCCGCAGAGCGCGAGCGTCTGACCAAAGACCTGGCCAAGTATGAAAAAGAAATGGCAGGCAAGCAGTCGCAGCTTCAGAATGACGGCTTCCTGGCCAAGGCTCCCGCGAACATCGTCGAAGGTCTACGCACCCGCGCCAACGAACTCACCATGCTGATTGAAAAAACTCGCGCCGCGCTCGATTCGCTCGATACATCCATAGGGGGCCGCTAAATATGGACTGGAAAAGCAAGCGCGCCACAGCAATTCTGGAGCAGGCGCTCCTCGAAGACCGCGTCACTGCCGACGCAACCACAGCGTTGACCATTGACTCCGACCTGCCCGCCTCGGCCACCATTCTGGCCAAGCAGGATTGCGTGCTAGCCGGGCTGGGACTGGTTCCGCGTGTACTCCATATTTTCGCGCAGCTCGACGCTGGCAAACCCGCCCGCCGCTTTGAAGTGATCTCGCACCCGGAAATCTTCGACGGCGTGCGCGTCCACAGGGGACAGGCCGTCGCCGTCATCCGTCACAATGCGCGCGCCATTCTTGCCTGTGAGCGTGTCATTCTGAATCTAATGCAACGCATGTGCGGCATCGCCACGCTAACGCGGCAATATGTCGATGCCGTGCAAGGCACTGGCGCGATCATCCTCGACACGCGCAAGACCGCGCCCGGCCTGCGACTGCTAGATAAATACGCCGTCACCTGCGGCGGAGGCACCAATCATCGCATGGATCTGGCCGACGGCGTGCTCATCAAAAACAATCACATCTCGCTGGGCGGCGGCTTGGACAAGGTGCTGGCGCGCGCGCGTTCGTTGCGCAAAGCGGGACAGAAGATTCAGGTAGAGGTTCGCACACCGGAGGAGCTTGCTCTAGCTCTCGATGGTGGAGCCGATTCCCTGCTGCTCGACAACATGACACCTGCCGAGGTGCGCCGCGCCGTCAAAATCGCCCGCGAGCGCGACGCGAAGATGCCGATTGAAGCCTCTGGCGGCATGACGCTGGAAGCCGTACGCAAGTACGCCAAGGCGGGCGTGAATTATCTTTCCGTCGGCGCGCTGACGCACTCCGTTCCCGCCGTCGATCTGAGTATGCGCATTACCTCGGATATTTACTGAGCACGTAGATTCATGGAAACCCAGGACGCATACGCACGCGCATTGGATGCCACGCTCTTTGCAGGCAAGCTGCGTTATTTTTCCACGCTCGACTCCACCAATCTCCAAGCCATGCGCGAGGCTGCCGAAGGCGCTCCACACGGCACCGTCTATCTGGCCGAGGAGCAGACCGCTGGGCGCGGACGTGGCGCGCACTCCTGGCACTCGGAACACAGATCTGGCCTCTATTGCAGCCTGCTTCTGCGCCCGCAATCTGCCCTGGCTCCCACCGATGCTCTGTGGCTCTCGCTGGCCGCAGGGTTGGCGGTGCAACGCGCCGTACAGCAGACCACCACGTTGACTGCCGACATTCGCTGGCCCAACGATCTACTGCTCGGTGAAAAAAAATTCTGCGGCATTCTGGCAGAGATGAACGCGGAGTCTCTGCGCGCGCGCACGATCGTCATTGGCATCGGCATCAACGTGAATCACGCAGAGTTTCCGCCAGAGCTGCGCGAACTGGCCACCTCACTCCGCATCGAATCGGGATGTACTTGGCCACGAGAAACATTATTTGCCGCACTAATGACAGCCATGCACGCGGAGATCACAGCGCTGCTTGCGCCCGGCGGCATTGCCTTGGCCAGTCGCAGCATTTTGGAGCGCATCGCAAAAACATCCACATGGATTGAAGGAAAATACGTCCGCGTCGAAGAAGCTGGCGGATACACGGGCGTTACCGCAGGGCTGGATGCCCGCGGATTTCTGCAGGTGCGCACGGATGACAGCCTGCGCACGGTGCTCTCCGGCGGCGTGCGCGAAGCGAAAAAATAAACGACAATCAGGATCAGGGTGGGATCATGTTATTAGCCATCGACATCGGCAATACCAACACCGTGCTCGGCCTCTTTAGCAAAACTGGCGAGCGCATTGCAGACTGGCGGTTGACCACACATCGCGCACAGACGGTGGACGAATACGGCGTACTGTTTCGTAATCTTTTCTCTCTGCGCGGCATTGCGGTCTCTGCCGTCGATGCCATCATCGTCTCCTCCGTCGTTCCACCCATCGACTCCACCGTGCGAACAATGTGCGAGCACTATTTTGGCCATCAGCCACTCTTTGTGGAACCCGGCGTGAAGACTGGGCTTTCCATCCGCACCGACAATCCGGCGGAGGTGGGCGCGGATCGCATCGTCAACTCCGTGGCTGCGTTTCACAAATACGGCGGGCCATGCATTGTGGTCGATCTCGGCACGGCAACTTCCTTCGACGTGATTTCAAAACAAGGAGAATTTCTCGGCGGAGCCATTGCGCCGGGCCTGGGCATCTCCGCAGATGCGCTGTTTTCGCGGGCTGCGCGGCTGATGCGCGTAGACATTCGCCGCCCGGGAAAAGTGATCGGCACCAACACAATCGAGACCTTGCAGATTGGCCTGTATTACGGCTACCTCGGTTTGATTGACGGCATTTTGGAGCGCATGATTCAGGAGCTTGGCGAGAAAACCCATGTTGTCGCAACCGGCGGCTTGGCCACTCAAATCGCGCAAGACTCGCGCTTTATCGCCACTGTGGATGATTGGTTGACGCTCGACGGCCTGCGCTTGGTCTACGAGCGGAATCATTCCCCACACAAGCGTCCGCGCAAAGAACACGCGACGAAAGAAGTGTAAGCAGACAGCCTTGCAGAACTACTTTAACTACTTTACGGAGATCGAAGAACAGTTTCAGCGTCGTCGCGGCTCGCTGCTCCTGCTCTCGCCGCTGGATTGGGCGCTGATTGCCACCTGGCAGGAAGCGGGCTTTCCGCTGGAAGCCGTGCTGCACGGCATCGATGCCACCTTCGACAAACACGATGCGCGTAAAGGAAAGGCGCGCACGCGCCGCATCAACGGCCTTGCTTATTGCGCGCAGGAAGTACTGCGCGCCGTCGAAGACATGCACGAGGCCGCGACCGGAGCACCACGCGCAACACATTCGCAGAATGACGAGAGCGGATTTGAAGGCGAACGCATCGCTCTCCATCTGCGAGCAACGGCTGCACAGCTACGCAGCACAGCGGTTCCAGAGTCTGTCCGCGTCCACGCCAATGAAATTTCCAGCCGACTCGAAGAACTCGCGACGCAGCAGCTTTCTGGAAATTCACCGACCGCCGACCGCCGCGCCCCGGAACATCCCGCGATGGAAACTCTGGAGCAAAATCTTCTCGTGCTGGAGGACAAGCTCTTTGCCATGCTGACGACGGCAGCCCCGGAAGAGCTGCTTGTTGCATTGCGCGAGCAATCCACGCGGGAGCTGGCTCCCTATCGCAGCCGATTGCAGGTCGCGCAAATTCGACAAATTGAGCAGCAATTTCTACGTCGCCAACTTTTTGAGAGGCTGCGACTGCCGCGACTCAGCCTCTTCTACATGGCCCAACGATGAAGCTCACCATTGAAAAAATTATCTACGGGGGCCAGGGGCTGGCGCGCATTCCAGAAACGGAAGGCGCGCAGGCTGGCAAACGCATCTTTATTCCGTTCACGCTTCCCGGCGAACAGGTCGCCGTCGATCTTCTCCCATCGGCACATGGACAAAGCCATCGCGGGTATGCATCTGGGCATTTGCTGCAGGTGGAAAAAGCATCCCCGCTGCGAGCACACCCCGCGTGCCCATATTTCACGCGCTGCGGCGGCTGCCATCTGCAACACGCAACGTATGCCGGGCAGGTGGAGATCAAACGCGGCGTGCTGCGCGAGACACTGGAACGCGCTGGCTTGCAGCACCTTCCAGAAATTTCTGCGCGGTACGGCGATCCCCTTGCCTATCGCAATCGAATGCGATTGCATCTGCAAACGCAACCCAACTTCGCCATCGGATATCGCGAGCAACACGCGCATACCCTTGTGCCCATTGCACAGTGCCCCATCGTTACGCCTCTACTCGAACGCTGCCTGGACGCGCTCCGTGCCCTTGGCGAAGCTAAGGCCATCCCCGAAGGCATCCACGAGATGGAACTGCTTGCGAATCCCGACACGCCAACAATCCTGCTTAGCGCCTTCACATCGCAGAACGATCCGCAGCTTCGAGCACATAGCGAGACCTTCTTTGCTGCCCTGTCCGCACAGGTTCCAGAGCTGGCTGGAGCTGCTCTTCTGCAACGCGGCACAGGCCGCAATGCTTCGCCAGAAACACAGACCTTGCTGCGCTGGAAGGCGCAAAGCCTGCATTATCGCGTGGGCGCGTACAGCTATCGCATCAGCCTCGGCGCGTTTTTTCAGGTCAATTCCTCGTTGCTGGCCTCCTTTGTCGCGCTGGTCACGGAAGACGCGCGCGGCCAGAAGGCATGGGATTTATACGCCGGAGTTGGACTCTTTGCCCGCGTGCTGACAGAAAGTTTTTCGCATGTGACTGCGGTGGAAGTGGCCGTTGCCGCCGTGGAAGACCTCCGACACAATCTTGCAGGCCTGCCAGCCACCGTCGTTGCAACGACAACGGAAAGTTTTCTGCAACATGCTCTCGAAGAGCGCCGTGTTTCTCCTGACCTCGCCATCCTCGATCCGCCGCGTGCGGGTCTCGGCATGGACGGTGTGAATTTGCTGGCGCGATGTCGTCCGCGACGCATCGTTTATGTCTCCTGCGATCCGGCCACGCTATCGCGAGACTTGAAAGCACTGATAGAATCCGGCTACCGTCTGGATCGTCTGCACATGGTGGACATGTTTCCGCAAACCTACCATCAGGAAACGGTCGCCGTACTGGTGCGATAATCCGGCAGTACCTGTTTGCTATGGACATCTCCAACTCTCCCACGGCGCTGCCTGCAGCCACACGTTCGCCGCGCGGCTATCAGCCAGCACCCTTGCGCGCTACGCGCCGCCATGCGCTGCGCGACCCACTCAACTTTGCCGCCGCGCCCATGCTGTTGGCTGTTGCTGGTTTTTCTCTGGGAATTCTCGATGCGCGTTGGGTCTGGCATCCTCCGCTGTTTGCACTGCTTGCCGCTGCGCTCGGCGCGCTGCTAACACTCGCTGCCTGCCGCGCTGCAGAACGCATCTTGTTTCTACCCCTGCTTCTGGTCTGGATTTCCGTTGGACAGTTTTCTGTCTACGTGACTCCCACGCACGCCGCATCTCCGCAATTGCTGCGCCTAGCGGACAGGCTGCAACGCGAGGTGATCGGCACCATCGTCGCGCTGCATCCAGAAAAAACCATCCTCCACAACGAATCCTTCCAATCGGCGCAACAAACAGAGGCAGCCACGCAGGTCGATCTGGCTCTCAACTCCGTGGAAGACTTCACCCGTAACCGCGATGCGCAGATTCCGATTCACGGAGGTCTGCGCCTCTCCATCCATGCAAATCCTGGAGAAGCATTGCCGTCGTTCGCCTGCGGCGCGCGCGTCCGCGTCACCACGCGCATGTACGCGCCAGAGTATTATCTTGATCCCGGAGCCTGGGATTATCCAGCCTATCTGCGTCGGCATGGCGTGGATGTTCTGGGCAGCGCGAACGCAGCGGAGATCACAATTCTGCCTGCGGCGCGCGCATTTTCTTTATCCTGCTTTGCCACCGCCGCGCAGATGTGGGCAGGCACACGGCTGGAACGCATCGCCACGCGCAGCGCAGCGCTGGCATGGCTACCTGCATCTCTGCGCCTCCAAAAGAATGACAGCGACATCTTGCGCGCCATGCTGTTTGGCGACCGCAGTCATCTACACCATGCGCTGCGCAGCAGCTTTGAACGCACGGGTTCCTTCCATTTGCTGGTTGTCTCCGGCCTGCACGTCACCATCGTAATTGCGTTGTTCTTTTGGATCGCCCGCAAAGCAGGAATAGGAGAAATTTCCGCAACCGCCATCGCACTCTGCGCAGCGTTACCCTACGCTGTGCTTACCGGCTTCGCTCCGCCAGTGCAGCGCGCGCTTTGGTTGAGCGGCGTATATCTGCTCTGCCGCATCCTCTACCGCGAGCGCGCCGCCATGAATGCCATCTCGATTGCCGCGCTCGGCGTGCTGATACGCGCTCCCTCGGCGCTCTTCGATGCCAGCTTTCAGATGACATTTCTCGCCGTCTTCTCCATTGCCGGCATTGCCGCGCCATTCATTGAAGCCACGATTGGGCCATACCTGCGCGGCCTGCGCACGATCCAACTACTTGGCCTCGACCCACACCTGCCGCCACGCATCACGCAGATGCGCGTCTCGCTGCGTCTGTGGAGCGAGCATCTGCGACCGCTGACAGGAAAACGTTGGGCCACGCGCCTACCCGTTACGCTGTCGCGCTGGACGCTGCGCGTTACTGAAGCTCTGATCGTATCCTTCGTCGTCGAGCTGGCCATGATTCTGCCGATGGCCATCTACTTTCACCGCCTCACGCTCTTTGCGCTGCCTGCGAATCTGCTGGGCCTGCCCTTGCTCGGCATCCTGCTGCCGCTGGCGCTGCTCACCTTTCTGCTGGGATGCTTTGCGACCGCGCTGGCTCTTCCCTTTGCCGCGCTCACCGCGCTTCTCTTGCACGCCATCACTGGCCTTGTCGGAATCTTCAATACGTTTTCTTCCGTTGGCGCGCGCATTCCCGACCCTCCTGCCTGGGCGGTCGCGTGCTTCCTGACCGCATGGATACTGGCGTTATGGATGGTACGCGCTGCGCTGCGCTGGAGGATTGCGAGTCTTGCGCTCATTCTCGTCGGCTCCATTTGCATCATCCTTCCGCAGCGACCCGACCTGCATCCCGGCGTATTGGAAGTAACGGCGATCGATGTCGGCCAGGGCGATTCGATCTTCATCGCCACCCCAGATGGACACACGTTGCTGATCGATGCAGGAGGCCCCATTGGCGCTGGTACATCAACAGAAAACAATTTCGATGTGGGCGAGGATGTGGTCTCGCAATATCTTTGGTCGCGCCACATTCGCCGCCTGGATGATGTCGCCCTCACGCACGCGCACAGCGACCACATGGGCGGAATGCCCGCCGTGCTGGCAAATTTTCTGCCTCATGCCTTGTGGGTGGGCAACAATCCTCTGGTGCCAGCATATCGCGCATTATTGGCGACAGCCAAAGCCAACGGAATCGCCGTTGAAAGCTGGCATGCGGGCCAGCAGTTTCCCTTCGGAGATACGCAAGTTCGCGTGCTGGCACCCGCAGCAGGCTACGCGCCGGGAGATCAGCCATCCAACGACGACTCCCTGGTGCTGCGCATGGCATATGGACAAACGGCAGTGATGCTCGAAGGCGATGCGGAAGCGCCCAGTGAACAAAACATGGTCGCCAACGGAATCCCTCCCACTGCGCTGTTAAAGGTCGGGCATCATGGCAGCAGCACCAGCACCACGCCCACATTTCTGGCTGCCGTCGCGCCGTTGTATGCTGTCATCTCTGCCGGACGGCACAATCCTTTTGGCCATCCTCGCGTGTCGGTTCTGGACGCGCTGGCCGCAGCGCATGTGCGCGTATATCGCACAGACACGCTGGGGTTGAGTACATTTCTGCTCAATGGAAACACGGTGCAGCCAGAGCGCATCTCGACGCAATATCCTTAAGAAGAGCGGAGCTACGGGCTGGTCACGCGGGTCAGCCGCATCGTAATCGTGCCCCAGAAGAGATGCGCGCGCACCTGCACCGGAAGATGTCGCGCATCGTCCGTATACCAAATCCATATATTGCCGCGATTTTTTACCACGCCAGCATCAGCAGTAGGCTGGACGCGCACGGTTGCAAAGGTGCCCGCAGGCGTAATGACCTGCTCCCGCGTCTCCACCTTGGCAGTCACGGCGACCACATGCCCGCCATCGGCCAGAGGGAATGTAGCATCATGCCCCACTTGCAGCGGTTGCGAAGCCAGATAGAAAATTCCCGACAACACATCGGTCACGCATCCGGGAATCGGCGCGAAGAGTTTCTTGGAGATTCCGTTGCCAAGATTTTTCTCGCTCAGAATTTGTTCGTGCTGCGCGTAATCCATCTTCAGTTGCCCGGTCAGGCGGCGATAGCCTTCCTGAATCTGCTTCTGATATTCATACGAGCATCCCGTTGTACGATCAAAGACACCATCGTATCGGTCAGAAACAGGGAACAACAGAGACACCGCGCCCACCGAGGCAGCCGTGGCGCGCACATGCTCCCGATCTCCATCTGCCTGTAGATGAAACGTGGCTGTGCCTGCGGGAAATACGCGCCAATCCACGCTATAGCTCAGCGTTTGCTGTTGCGGGATTGCAAGCTGTGGAGGCGGCATGTTGGGGGCCTGCGCCTGCGCTGCGGCACCATGCCCGCCCGCAACAGCATATCCCAGCAAAAGCGCAAAGAAAAATTTTCGATTCAGCAGACGACCCCTCCGTGTTTGCATCGCAATGTCAACGCCACCACAACATGCGCGCCATGAGAGCGAAGTAGAGAATAAGAGAACCTAAAACGGAATTGTACTCGCGATGCAGAAAATACAACGCCCAGGAAAATTGTCCGCGCGATACCGTCTCGTCCGGTTTCGCCTGAAAGAACAAGCGCGGCAGTAGACGCGGAACCTTTTTGGCATACGCATCAAATTCCTGAAACCGAGCGCGCAGGTACGCCTCTTCTCCAAGAATCGTAGGCGCGTAGAACATCGCAAACAGAACCGCAAGCGCAAGAAAAATCCACAGATTGCGCGATGCCACGGCAAAACCAAAGGCAATCAGCATGGACCCCAGATAGAGCGGATTCCGCGTGTACGCATACGGCCCGGTCATCGTCAGCTCTGTATTTTTTTTTACGTATCCAGAGGCATACCCACGCAGCGCAATACCCGGCAGCACCAGAAACAAACTGGCCAACAAGGAGTGCCCGCTCGGACGCGCAATCCAAAAATAAGTTCCCGCAAATAGAAATCCCAGGGGAACACGAATCCGCTTTGCAATCTTTTGCCAGACCGTCAATCCGGTTGGAGCATTCACGCCGTGGCCTCCTCTTCCTGCAAAAGTTCCTGCATCGCTCGCACCACATCCTCCACGCGAATGGTCAGCAATCCTGCCTCTGGATTCTTTCGTCGCGCATGGTCGCGTCGGCTCTCTGGATGTCGCAGCACCCGCGCCCGCGTTGCAAACGGCCCATTCCGTGCCGGATCGGTTGGCCCATAGATGCCCACCACGGGTCGCTGCAATGCGGCGGCAAGATGCAATGGGCCAGTGTCTCCCCCTAAAAATAAACGGGTACTCCTCGCGCAGGCAATCAACTGGCCCACGCTGCCGATCATTGCAACCGCATGTCCTGCGCTGGCGGCGCAGACCTGCCGCGCCAGTCGCTCCTCGCCGGGGCCAACATTCACGACCGTGCGGTATCCCAGGCGGAACATCTCCAGCGCGACCTGCCCGTAGCGCTCGGCTGGCCAGCATTTTGCGCCCCAGCCCGCTCCGGGATTCATCAAAATATACCGCTCAATCTTCCGTTCCGCCAGCCATTGCTGGCACCACTGCTCTGCCTCAATATCCTGTGGCAGCGCGGCTGGAAGGCTCGGCAACGGTTGATGCAGCACGGCCTCGGCGACTTCTCTTGCCTGCTCCACAACATGTCTTCCCTGGGTTGCAATCCGTTCGGAGAAAAACCATCGCGCCACTCTTTCGCGCGGCTCTGCCTCTCCAATCATGCGCACGGCCCCGGCCATGCGTCCGATCCATGCTGAGCGCGCGGCACCCTGCAAATCCAGGCAAATGTCATACCGCTCCGCGCGTAATGCACGCCGCAATGCGGAAATTTCCCGCAGCGTAGCGGCAGCAAGCGGATGACGCGCCCATTGCTCGACGGCTGCCGGATGCAATCGATCGACCACAGGCATCTGCAGACCGCGATTCGGCACCTGCGGGCCATCCTCCAACGATGCTCCCCGCCCAGAAGCCTGCAATAAGGCGCTCCACTGCGGCTTGATGGCCCAGCCCATCCAGCTTCCGGGCAGCGCAGCGCGCAGCGCGGTCACGGCAGGCAACGCGTGCAAAATGTCTCCCATCGCGCCCAGGCGAACGATTAGGATTCGTAGATTTTGTTTTTGATCTAGCAAACCTTCATCATCGCACGCCCATGCGTGAATGTAGAAGCGTTTCCATGTACGCGAGACAGCGCTCCGGCTCCACCAGCGTTACGGCAAGCTGCGCGATATGCAGCGGCGCAAACGCCTCCAGCGTCTCGCGCAGCTCACCTTCCAGCCGCATACTGTCTTTCTCTGTGGTCACGAATCCGTCCGCATGGCATGCCTTTGCGCGCTCCACCAGCGCATCTACATCGGAATCTGTGTAGACATGATGATCGCGAAACGCAACTTCTGCCTCCGGCGAAATCCCCGCCTGTCGCAAGCTGGAAAAGAACTGCGCTGCATTGCCAATCCCGCAGAAGGCGACGGCGCGTTGCAGCCGCGCCTCCGGCGCATTCGCGGCTTTTATTTCTACACTTGTCACGCGATGCTGCACCCAAACCCGCGCTGCATCCTGCGTCTGCATCATAGCCATTGCCTGTGCGGCCAAATCGTGATCCTCCTCATGCAGCACGCAGATATCCGCCCGCCGCAATGCTGTCAGCGGCTCGCGCAATCTTCCTGCTGGAAGCAACCGATCGACAAGATCGCGCCGCTCCAGCAGGACAATATCCACCGCGCGCGCCAGCTTGCGATGCTGAAAACCATCATCCAGCAGATGCAGGGAGCGCAATGGCGTGCAGGAGGCATCGCGTCGCGCCTCGGCCAACACGCCCGCGTCGTATCGTCGGCGGCCCACGAATACGGTCAGCCCACGACGCGCCAGCAGCACCGGCTCGTCGCCATACCGCTGTGCCGACCCCTCTGGATCGACCACCTCGGCCTGCTTAGCGCGTCGGCCATACCCCCGGCTCAACACATCCACAGACCATCCTCGCTGCTGCAATACGCTCGCCAATTCGTAAATAAAAGGCGTCTTGCCGGTTCCACCCACGGAGAGATTGCCCACACTTACCACTGGCCACACGAGTGGCGCAGGATGCAACCATCCGAAATCGTAGAACCTGTTTTTTAGCGCAACGGCCACCGCATACAGCAGCACCAATGGTCGGAATATCCCTGAAGGTTTCATCGCGTGTTCGACCTTTGCACGGTAAAAAATCCCTTCGTTTGCAGTAAGGATTCCAGCACGGCCAGCGTCCGCTCCGTCGCTCCTGCCTGCTGCTCGAAGACAGTATAGGCGCGCAGGCCCATCTCCGCAGCGCGGGGAGATATCAACAGATCATGCAGCGTTTGCGCCAGGTTTTCTGGCATAGCCACGGCGACGGCATTGTCCACCATCAACGCTTCCATGACACCACGAAAATTCTGCGTATGCGGCCCCATTATAATTGGCACGCCAAACTGCGCTGGCTCCAGCGGATTGTGCCCGCCTGCCGGAACCAAGCTGCCGCCCACAAACGCAACCGAGGCCATCGCATACACACTCGCCAACTCCCCAATCGAATCCAACAGAAATACACTCCCCGGCGCCAGCGGTTTGGGCGCATCCATCCAAACCGAACGCCGCGCGAAAAGCAGATTGCGCCGCTCCAGCAAACTCGCCACGGCATCAAATCGCTCTGGATGACGCGGCGCGAGAATCAACACCAATCCAGGAATCTGTCGGCTCTCGTGTTCAAATGCGTCCAGCAGCATCGACTCTTCGCCCTCCAGCGTGCTGCCCGCCACCAGCACCTTGGCATTCGCAGGCAGCGCCGCGCGCAGACGGCGCGTGATTTCCATGTTCTGCGCGGCGCGAACGTCATACTTTAGATTGCCCACCACTTCGATCACATCGGAGGGAACACCTATGGCAGCAAATCGTTGTCCATCCTCCTCGCTCTGCGCCAGCACGCGCGTCAGCTTGCTCCAAAAAGGACGCCACAGCCAGCGCAGCAAGCGATATCGCGGCAGCGAACGATCGGAGATTCTTCCATTGATAACGACAATGCTGATTCCTGCGCGATGTGTTTCATAGAGCAGACGCGGCCACATCTCCGTCTCGGCCAGCACCAACATCGCTGGCCGCAGTGCCCGCAGATAGCGTTTGAGAATCCACGAAAAATCCAGTGGGAAATAAAAGACACGCGCATCGCCAAAGCGCGACCGCGCCAGCCGTTGCCCGGTTCGCGTCGTCGTCGAGATGACAACGCCCATCTCTGGATGCGCTTGCTGCAATGCCTGCACCACGCCGCTGACCGCGATGAATTCCCCTACAGAGACAGCATGAACCCAGATCGCGCGGCGACCCTGTAGCGCATCCGTAACGCGACGCGGCACGCGCCCCAGACGCTCCGCCAAGCCTGCGCGATATTTCCCGTGCAGCAACATGCGCAGCAACCAGTACGGTGCCGTGGCAAGCAATACGAAAAACAGGCCCAGACTGTAGAACAACATAAAAAATCCTGATTCCGCAAGAGTTTGGCTACTGCCAACTTTACGCTTCCTCTCCGCGAAGATGATAATTCGATATGGCCTTACATCCCAACATTCGTGTTTTAGGAGCTGGACTCGCTGGTCCGGAAGCTGCCCTGCAAGCTGCCAAACGGGGCTGTCACGTCGATCTGTATGAGATGCGCCCTGTACGCTCGACCGAGGCGCACCAGACCGCAGACTTTGCCGAGCTGGTTTGCTCCAATTCTCTAAAATCGGAAAGCGAAAATACCGCGCCCTGGCTGTTGAAGCAGGAGATGCGCCGCGCCCACTCCGCGCTTCTGGCCGCTGCCGACCAAAGCGCCGTACCCGCCGGACACGCACTGGCCGTGGATCGCGCAGAGTTCTCGCGCCTTGTCGCCGCAGCCATTACCGCCGAACCAAACATCACCGTCCATCGCGAAGAAGTTACGACTCTCTATCCCGACGACGGCATCACCATTCTGGCCACCGGGCCGCTCACCTCTCCCGCGCTGTCTGTCTCTATCGCAGCGCTCACGGGCAGCGAGCATCTGGCCTTCTACGATTCCATCAGCCCCATTGTCGAGGCCGATTCCATTGACCGCGAGCGCGTCTACATGGCTGCGCGCTGGGACAAAGGCACGGCGGATTACATCAACTGCCCGATGACACGCGAGGAATATGACCGCTTCTACGACGCGCTACTCACCGCTGAACCCGCAACGCAAAAAGAATGGGAGAAGCTGAATTACTTTGAAAGCTGCCTGCCCATTGAGGAACTCGCCCGTCGCGGACGCGATACGCCGCGCTTTGGCCCCATGAAGCCCGTCGGCCTGCGCGATCCGCGCACTGGAAAAACTCCGCATGCCGTGGTGCAACTCCGCAGCGAGAATCTACGCGCCGATGCCTACAATCTGGTGGGATTTCAAAATCACATGAAGTACAGTGAACAGGCCCGCGTGCTGCGCCTCATCCCCGGCCTGGAGAATGCAAAGTTTCTGCGCTACGGGCAGATCCATCGCAATACCTACATCAACGCGCCTGCGCTGCTAACTACCACGCTGCAATTGCGCGAGCAGCCAAAGATTTTCTTTGCCGGGCAGCTTTCTGGCGTGGAAGGCTACACCGAATCCATTGCCAGTGGCTTGATGGCGGGAATCTTTGCTGCCGCGCTGGCCCACGGAAGAACGCCGGAGCCTTTGCCGCGCGGCTGCGGCCTGGGATCGCTGGTGCAGTACATCACGCACGCTGACCCGAAACATTTTCAACCGGCCAATATCACCTTTGATTTATTGGAGCCACTCGACGAGGAAACGCGCCGCAGCATTCGCGACAAGAAAGAGCGCCATCGCCTGCAATGCGAGCGCGCCTTGGCTCTCTTCGACGACTGGTGGACGCGGCAGCAGGTGCAGTTGGCTTGAGCAGGGAAACTAGCTTGGTGCGGCTGGACTTGCCAAAAGAGTCATTCTGAACCCTTCGGCTCTGCTCAGGGCAAGCTTCGCTCAGAATGACATTTTCTTTACTGCGACACTGTTGAGTTGCCCGTTATCGCTTCGACTTTTTCTTGCGCGCGCGAATCTTGAAGCGAATCGGCGTGCCATCAAAGCCGAAGGCAGCGCGAACCTGATTCTCCAAAAAGCGCTCGTAAGAAAAGTGCATCTTCACATCGCGGTCGGTGAACAACACAAACAGAGGCGGCGAAACAGCGGCCTGCGTCATATACAAAATGCGCATCCGGCGCGACATGGGCACGGAGGCCCGCTCGAAATCCACGCGCTCGATAAAGCGATTCATCTGGCCGGTGGTCACGCGCTTTTTGCGCTCCGTGGCAACATGGCGCACAGACTGAAAGAGGCGCTCGATATTCATGCCCTGCGAGGCAGAGATGAAGACCATCGGTGCATAACCTAAAAACTTCAACGAGTGCCGCGCCTGTTCTTCAAACACACTCTTATCCGCTGCGGGCTTGCCATCGGTACGAGCCGTCGTCACCAAATCCCATTTGTTAATCACAATCACAACGGAGCGGCCACTCTCATGCGCGTACCCGCCAATCGTCGCATCCAGCGCGGCTACGCCTTCGGTCGCGTCAATCATCAGCAGGGAAACATCGGCAGCTTCCAGGTGCTTGCGGGCCATCACGACAGAAAGTTTTTCTGCCATCAGCGTGGTCTTACCCTTGCGGCGAATGCCTGCCGTGTCTATAAAACGGAATTCCGTTCCCTTGTGCTCCACCACTTCATCCACAGCATCGCGCGTGGTTCCGGCAATGGGCGAAACAATAGCGCGAGAAGTTCCTGTCAGTACATTCAGCAACGTACTCTTGCCAACGTTGGGGCGGCCAATGATAGCCACCTTCACCTCGCGTGGCGGCAGCGCGGGCGGTACTGGCGCATCACCATCCCCAGCAGAAAGGTTCGCAGGGGGCAGATCGTCGGCCAGACGCAGCGTCTCTGGCGTGGCGGCGGCAATCTCCGCAGCCATCTCTGCGTCGGTGACCATCGGCAGCACCGAGAAAACCGCTTCGATCAACTCCGCAATGCCCAGGCCATGCTCGGCGGAAACAGGAAGCATCTCTTTGAATCCAAGTCGACGATAGTTTTCCGCCTGCGCCAGCAGCGCGTCGGCATCCATCTTGTTCACTACCAGAAAGAGCGGTTTGCCACTGCGCAACAGAAATCGCGCCAGATCCATATCCGGGGCGGCCAGCTCTGTGCGCCCGTCTACGACCATGATGATGGCATTTGCCTCGCTGAGCGCCACCTGCGCCTGACGAAAAATCTCTGCGGGGATCAGGGCTTCATCCGTAGGAACAATGCCGCCCGTATCGACCAGCCGCGCGCTGCGGCCCATCCACTCCACCTTGCCGTAGATGCGGTCACGCGTAATGCCCGGCTCATCGCCCACAATGGAGCGCCGGGAGCGCGTCAGGCGATTGAACAGCGTAGACTTGCCCACGTTGGGCCGACCCACGATGGCAACCAGGGGTAAAGTTGAACCTGCCACAGCAGTTTCAACTTGGCGCGGCTTGCTCACAGGCGCTTTTTTTGTTTTCTTCTTGATTTCCGCTATCGTCATCGCTCTACCTTTGTCTTGCTTCACTATTATAGGAAGCAGCGCTCTTTAACGTATTTGTGACCAACAACTCCCCCACTCCCGGCACCTTTCCCTCGCTGCAAAACTTTTTTGCGCCGGGCGGAATGCTCTCCACCTCTGGCCTGCCGTATGAGTATCGCCCCGGCCAGTTGGAGATGGCCCGCGCCGTCGAGCGGGCGCTCACCGAAAAGCACCACCTGATTGTCGAGGCCGGAACTGGAACCGGGAAAACTCTCGCCTATCTGCTACCCGCGCTGCGACTGGGCCAGCGCGTCATCATCTCCACCGGCACGCGCAATTTGCAGGAGCAGATTTTTTTCAAAGACATTCCCTTTCTCGAATCGCTGCTTGGCCCACTGAACGTGACGTACATGAAAGGCCGCTCGAATTACCTGTGTCGCCATAAACTCTACGCGCTGCGCGATCAGCCCATCCTCTCTGGCATGGAGATGATCGACCAATATCAAACCATTCGCGATTGGGAGCAGCGCACCGAGACGGGCGACCGCGCCGAGCTGTCCACGCTGCCAGAGAACAGTCTCCTGTGGACGCGCCTGGACGCGCGCACCGAAGCCTGTCTCGGCTCGACCTGCCCGAATTTTGAGCCGTGCTTCATCACGCAGATGCGTCGTCGCGCCCTCGAAAGTGACATCGTCATCGTCAATCATCATCTCTTCTTCGCAGACATGGCCCTGTGCCATCAGGCTGCCGGAGCGCCCGATGCAGGCGTGCTGCCCGAAGCTGCCGCAGTTATTTTCGACGAGGCGCATGAACTGGAAGACGTAGCCTCCAGCTATTTTGGAGTCAGCATCAGCAATCTGCGTTTTGAAGAACTGGCCCGCGATGTGGAGAGCCTGCTGCGCGCCAAGCAAGCTCTTTCCACGGGACTAGCCGATGCGGCGCAATTGTTGCGCGAACGCGCGCGACTCTTCTTTGTCTCACTGCCGGAGGCACGCGGTGCCAGTGCCGATGGAAGAATTCCTTTTCCCAATCGTGAGGAGTTTCTGGAAAACTCTGGCGATGTATACCTCGACATATGCAACATGCTGGAACGTCTGGCGGGAGAACTCGACCGTCTGCGCGGCGTGGATGAAGCTAGCGGCCTGAAGAAGCGCACACTGGAGTTGCTCAAGCAGCTCACCTTCCTGCTGGAATCAGCAGACCGCAGCTACGTCTTCTGGATCGAGCGCCGCAGCGCGGGCGGCCTGCGCCAGAGCGTGCGCAACACCTGGCTGCAAGCCACGCCCATTGAGATTGCCGCCATACTCACCGAGCAACTCTTCGAGACCGTGCCCTCGGTCGTGCTCACCTCAGCGACGATGACGGTGCAGGGTAATTTTGAGCATCTGCGCGGACGTCTCGGCATTCCCAACACACGCGAGCTGGTCGTTCCTTCCCACTTTCACTATGGAGAGCAGGCATTGCTCTATTTGCCGCCGGAGATGCCTGATCCCCGCGATGCGGGCTTTACGGAAGCGGCGGCAGAGAAAATCCGCGAGGTGCTCCAGATCACGCAGGGCCGTGCCTTTTGCCTCTTCACCAGCTATAGCCAGATGCGCGAGGTTCACGAACGCCTGCTCTCAATGGTCGGTTTTCCGCTGCTGCTGCAAGGCACCGCGCCGCGCAATGCTCTGCTCGACGGATTTCGCATCACACCCAACGCCGTCCTCTTCGGCACTTCCTCTTTCTGGCAAGGGGTAGACGTGCAGGGCGAGCAGTTGAGCTGCGTCATCATCGACAAGCTGCCCTTCGCCGTGCCCAGCGATCCGGTCGTGTCGGCGCGGATGAAGGCCATCGAATCCAACGGCGGCAATCCTTTTGCGGAGTATCAGATCCCCACCGCCGTACTCACGTTGAAGCAGGGCTTTGGGCGCTTGATCCGTTCGCTCAATGATCGAGGCGCGCTAGTGTTGCTCGATCCGCGCTTGCAGCGCCAACGCTATGGCCGGGTTTTTATGGAGAGCCTGCCGCCATATCGCGTTACGCAGCGCCTCTCCGATGTGGAAGATTTTTTCAGCACGCTGCCCACGACAAAATAATTCTCGCCTTGCAGCTACACTGTAGGCAGGAGTTTTCTCGCTCCCGTTATGTCGCGCAACTTTTACATTCTCGCCGGAGTTTTGCTGCTCTTCGCTCTTGTCGCGTTCGGCATATCCTGGACGCACGGCGCACATGAACCCGGCCTACCCGACGAAAGAGAAATGTGGCGCATCTTGGCGCTATTCTTCTTCCTGGGTTCTGCGCTGGCGTGCTTGGTCGGAACCGTCACGAACATGTTCGAGCAGATCAGTCGCCGCCATGAGGAACGCCTGTCGCGAGAGACGCAGCGGCACCCTCCCTCAGAAGATTGAGCGCCATGCCCCTTAAAAACCAAGCAGGAGCCTACTTGGCACTCCATTCATAAATTGTCACAGTCGCAGAATTTGTAGTATGGATAGGATCATTGAGAACCAAGGACTGCGCCTCTTGAAAATTCTCTGCTTTGACAATGTAAGCGCCACCCGACTTGTCTGTAAAAGGGCCGGATAGTTCGATCTTTCCCTGCTGCCTCCAATGATCCAGAAAAGCGTGATGTGACTCAATAATGGATGGTTGAAACTCTGGATTGCGAATCGCCACGACTAAATACCGGTTCATTTCATGCACCTATTTCTCCACAGATTTTGCAGCGGAATTTCCTGTCTTCAGAACCTGCCGCGCCTTCGGTTTCCATTTCTCCAGAAACGCCATTACGTCAGAGCTGTCCAAATTTCTCATCTTTTCAAACTCGCCGTGTCTCTGTGCATACAACACATGCCCCTGGCCGTCCAGCACCACCAGCGCAGGAATACCTTTGTTTAAAGGGATACCATATTTTTGCGCGACATCCAGATTTTTGTCATACCTCCCAACATTGACATCGACCAGAACATAGTTGGTCTGGAGTACCCCGGCGTTGCTGGGATCGTGAAAGTAGATATTCAGCAAGTGACAGTCTGGACACCAGTTTGCGCCAAAGTCGAGAAGCACATGCTTATGCTCTCTGGCTGCGCTGGCAATGGCTGCGCGAATCTCCGCCCTCGCATCCGCCGTGTCGGAGTAGATGCTTGCTAATCCCGTCTGGGCATGAAGCCGCGACACTGGCCCCAGAAAAATTACCAGCGCAAAACACGCAAAAACATGCAATGAAGATTTGAAATTTCTCTGCAAGATTGCCCCCTGATTCCCCAGTAAAAGCTCAACGGCGAACTTTTTCAAGTTCGCCGTCGCATTTGTAACCACTGTTGTTACATTTTTCTACTCGGCGGCCATTTCCTCAGCTTCGCCCTCTTGCCGCATTAGTTCCAGTTCGCGCTCAGCAGCCTCAATAGCCTCCGTCACTTCCTGCTGTACGCGGTTGGCCGCATCTTCCAATTCCTGCGAAAGCTGAACGTTGCGGTAGTATTCCATGCCCGTTCCCGCAGGAATCAAGCGGCCCACGATGACATTTTCCTTGAGTCCGCGCAGATGATCCACCGCGCCGTTGATAGAGGCCTCGGTAAGCACGCGGGTCGTCTCCTGGAAAGAAGCCGCAGAGATGAAGGAATCCGTGGAGAGCGATGCCTTGGTGATACCCAACAGCAGCGGACGCGCAATGGACGGACGTCCACCATTGGAAATGGCGCGCTCGTTCTCCTCGCGGAAGCGAAACTTATCCACCTGCTGCTCCAGCAGGAAACTGGTGTCTCCGGTCTCTTCGATCTTGACCCAGCGCAGCATCTGACGAACGATTACTTCGATGTGCTTGTCCGAGATGGCCACGCCCTGCAGCCGATAGACCTCCTGAATTTCGTTCACCATGTAGGCTTGCAGTTCTTTTTCGCCCAGCACGGCAAGAATATCGTGCGGGTTCAGCGGCCCGTCCATCAGCGGCTCGCCAGCGCGCAGGCGTTCTCCCTCCTGCACGTTGATATGAACGCCGCGTGGAACGGAGTATTCCTTCTCCTCGCCGTTGTCTGCGGTAACGTAAATCTTGCGCTGCCCCTTGGCGACCTCGCCAAAGCGAATCACGCCGTCAATCTCGCTGATGAGGGCCGTCTCGTGCGGCTTGCGGGCCTCAAACAACTCGACGACGCGCGGCAGACCGCCGGTGATGTCCTTGGTGCGCGTGGTCTCACGCGGAATCTTGGCAAGGATGTCGCCCGGATGCACTTCATCTCCATCTTGAATCATCAGGTGGGCACGGCTGGGCATCAGGTACCGCTTGTTGCCCTTCGCTCCCTTGATGATGATGGTCGGCTGACGCTTCTCATCGGAGGAATCCGCCACAACCAGACGCGACAGACCAGTGACTTCATCCACTTCTTCCTGCAGCGTGGTACCTTCATGCAGGTCTTTGAACTGTACCGTGCCGCCGATTTCCGTCAGGATGGCAAAGGTGTACGGATCCCACTCGCCGAGCGTCTGGCCCTGCGTGACCTGCTGTCCTTCTTCCACCTTCAGCTTGGCGCCATAGACAATGGCATAGCGCTCTTTCTCGCGTCCACGCTCGTCCATAATGATGACGGCTCCAGAGCGATTCATGGCTACCAAATCTCCCTGCTTGGAGCGCACCGAGGCCAGATTGATGAAACGAACCGTACCTGCGTTCTTGGCCTCCAACCGCGATTGATCGGAGACGCGAGAGGCCGTTCCGCCGATGTGGAAGGTACGCATGGTGAGCTGCGTTCCCGGCTCGCCAATGGACTGCGCGGCAATCACGCCAACGGCTTCTCCCATCTCAACTAGGCGGCCTGATCCCAGGTTGCGTCCATAGCAGAGTATGCAAACGCCGCGTCGAGATTCGCAGGTAAGCACGGAGCGAATCTTCACGCGCTCAATGCCTGCCGCCTGAATCGCGACGGCTGCATCCTCGCTGATCTCTTGGTTAATTTCGATGATGACCGTGCCCTCAAAGTCCTTGAGCTTCTCCAGCGAGACGCGCCCGACAATGCGGTCGCGCAGCGGTTCGATCACTTCGCCCGATTCGATAATCGGCATCACGTAGATGCCTTCAACCGTGCCGCAATCATTCTCGCCGACAATAACGTCCTGAGCCACGTCCACCAGACGGCGGGTTAGGTAGCCAGAGTCGGCGGTTTTGAGTGCCGTATCTGCCAGCCCCTTGCGTGCGCCGTGCGTGGAGATAAAGTATTGCAACACAGTCAGCCCCTCGCGGAAGTTGGCCGTGATGGGCGTTTCGATAATTTCACCCGAAGGCTTGGCCATCAATCCGCGCATACCGGAGAGCTGACGAATCTGCTGCTTCGATCCGCGAGCGCCGGAGTCGGCCATGATGTAAATCGGATTCATGGCACCGGCCTTGTCAGCGGCCTTCATGTTGTTGAACATGTCGTCAGCCACGCGCTCGGTAACGGAAGACCATATCTGAATCACTTTATTGTTACGCTCGCCGTTGGTGATTGCGCCATCCAGATACTGCCGTTGCACGGTAATGACCTGCTTCTCCGCATCATGAACAATACCGTACTTGCTATCAGGAATTACCATGTCGTCCAGACCAACGGACAGGCCACTGCGCGTCGCATATTGGAAGCCAAGTTCCTTGATGTGATCCAGCATCTGCACCGTGGTCTCCAGACCCAGGTTCAGGTAGCAGTAATTCACCAACTGTCCCATGCCCTTCTTTTTCAGAAGACCATTGATGTAGGGCATCTTCTCCGGCAGCGCATCGTTCAAAATGGCGCGGCCCACAGTGGTCGAGATGAACTGCTTCTCGTACTGTACCGGCTCGGTGTGGATCAAGTCCTGGTCGTCATAGGCCGTGGTCATATCGAGCACAGGGCCGGTATAGCGCAGACGAATCGGCGACAGCGTCTCGACCTCTTTGGCTTCGAGCGCCATCAACACCTCCTCGGTATTGGCGAAGATCCGGCCTTCGCCCTTGGCATTCACCTTGGACTTGGTCAGGTAATAGAGACCCAACACCATGTCCTGCGTCGGCACTGTGATCGGGTGGCCGGAGGCTGGCGACAGAATGTTGTGCGATGCCAGCATCAGTACGCTAGCCTCCACCTGCGCCTCTGGCGACAGGGGGATATGCACGGCCATCTGATCGCCGTCAAAGTCGGCATTGAACGCGGTGCAAACCAGCGGATGAATCTGAATTGCCTTACCTTCCACCAGCACTGGCTCAAAGGCCTGGATACCCAGGCGATGCAGCGTTGGAGCGCGATTCAGCAGCACGGGATGGTCTTTGATGACCTCTTCCAGAATGTCCCAGACGATGGGGTCTTGCATCTCCACCATTTCTTTTGCCTGCTTGATGGTGGTGCAATGCCCAGTCTGTTCCAGCCGATGATAGATGAATGGCTTGAAGAGTTCGAGCGCCATCTTCTTCGGCAATCCGCACTGGTGCAGCTTGAGATCCGGCCCGACAACGATGACCGATCGCCCGGAGTAATCCACGCGCTTGCCCAAAAGATTCTGGCGGAAGCGTCCCTGCTTGCCCTTCAACGTATCGGAGAGCGACTTGAGCGGACGATTGTTCGCCCCACGCAGCACGCGACCACGACGACCGTTGTCAAAGAGCGCATCCACGGCCTCCTGCAACATGCGCTTTTCATTGCGCACAATCACTTCAGGAGCGTGCAAATCCATCAACTTCTTCAACCGACTGTTGCGGTTGATGACGCGGCGATACAGATCGTTTAGATCGGAGGTGGCAAAGCGTCCGCCATCGAGCGGCACCAGCGGGCGCAGCTCCGGCGGAATGACCGGAATCACGTCGAGAATCATCCACTGCGGCTTGTTGCCAGACTTGCGGAATGCCTCCACCACCTTCAGCCGCTTGGCGTGCTTGAGACGCTTTTGCAGCGAGGTCTCCATATTCATGCGGTCGCGCAGTTCCACAGAAAGCTCATCGACATTGGTGCGCTTCAGCAGTTCCTTGATGGCTTCCGCGCCCATCATGGCCTTGAATCCCGTGGGACGATACTGCTGATCCAGTTCGCGGAAGCGAACTTCATCCTTGATGATCTCGCGTTCCTTCACCGGCGCATCGCCTGGATCAACCACGACGTAGCTCTCAAAATAAAGAACGCTCTCCAGCTCGCGCAGGGAGATGTCGAGCAGATGACCAATACGCGAAGGCAATCCCTTGAAGAACCAGACATGCGAGCAGGGCGAGGCCAGCTCGATGTGGCCCAGGCGCTCGCGACGCACGCGCGACAGCGTCACTTCCACGCCGCACTTGTCGCAAATGACGCCGCGATGCTTCATGCGCTTGTACTTGCCGCACAGGCACTCCCAGTCCGTGACCGGGCCAAAGATGCGGGCGCAGAAGAGTCCGTCGCGCTCCGGCTTGAACGTACGGTAGTTGATCGTCTCCGGCTTGGTGACTTCGCCATGCGACCAACTGCGAATCTTCTCTGGCGATGCCAGGCTGATGCGAATCGCGTCGAAATCTGTAATCGGGCTGCTGAGTTCAAATGGATTGGAGCGAAACAAGACGACCTCCGTGTACCGCGCTCTCTGTCCGTTTTTCCTCGGAGCAGGAGCGGCAATCGCGTTCCCGGTATAGTTTCTTTTCGGCTGCCTGCCCGTCCCGGGAGTGCGTTGTCTCTTCTCGGCGGCAGCCGCAATGATTCCAGCGTGTATTCCAGCGATGCTGCCTTAATCCGCAGCGACTGTCGCCTGCGTTGGCAGTTTCTTATCAGGGTTGATCTTGATCAACTCAACATCCAGGCACAGAGCTTGCAGCTCCCGCACCAGCACGTTGAACGATTCGGGCACGCCCGGCTCAATGGCCGCCTCACCCTTGACGATGGCCTCGTAAATCTTGGTGCGACCATAGACATCGTCCGATTTTGCCGTCAGCAATTCCTGCAAAATGTAAGCCGCGCCGTAGGCTTCCAACGCCCAGACTTCCATTTCTCCAAAGCGCTGACCGCCGAATTGCGCCTTGCCGCCCAGCGGCTGCTGCGTAATCAACGAATACGGCCCGATGGAGCGCGCGTGAATCTTGTCATCGACCAAGTGCGACAGCTTGAGCATGTAGATGTAGCCCACCGTCGCAGGCTGCTCGAATTGCTCGCCCGTCATGCCGTCGAAGAGCGCCGTTTTTCCGGAGGGGGGCAGACCGGCTGCTGTCAGCAACGCTTTGATCTCCTCCTCCTTCGCGCCGTCGAAGACCGCCGTGCCGAACCAGATGCCGCGCTTCATACCTGCGGCAACGCGCAGCAATTGTTCGTCATCCAGATCAAGCAACTGGCGCAACAACGCGGTCTTTCCGAAACGCCCTTCCATCAGCTTACGAACGTCGTTCGCCTTCTGATTGCGCTCCACCAACTCGGCGACCTGCTTGCCCAGTTCATGTGCGGCCCATCCCAAGTGCGTCTCCAGAATCTGTCCCACGTTCATACGTGAAGGCACACCCAGCGGATTCAGCACAATCTCCACCGGAGTTCCATCGGGAAGATAGGGCATGTCTTCTTCTGGAAGAATGCGCGAGATGACACCCTTGTTGCCGTGGCGTCCGGCCATCTTATCGCCCACGGAGAGCTTGCGCTTCATGGCGATGTAGACCTTCACCTGCTTGATAACGCCCGGAACCAGCTCATCGCCCTTTTGCAGCTTGCCAATCTTGTCGTTGGTGATCTTGCGCAACACGTCGATCTGGCGCGAGGTCATCTCTTCAATCTCGTCAATCTGCTCATTGACGCGCGGATCCTTATCCGCATACTTAATGCGCTTCAGGTTGCGTGTCGAGATCAACTCGATGGTGTCGCGATCCAGCAGCGCGCCCTTAACCAGCAGGCGCTTGTTGGTGCGCTCGTCGTGCAGATCGGCCTGAACTTCCTTGGCTCCCAGAATTCCTTCCAGCCGCTTCAGGCGCTCGTCAGTCAAAATGCGAATCTCGTCTTCCAGATTCTTTTCCAGTTTCGCAATCTGCTCGGCTTCAATCTGCTTGGCGCGCTCGTCCTTTTCCTGCCCCTTGCGGGAGAAGATGCGGACATCGACCACCGTGCCTTCAATGCCCGGAGGACACGTCAGCGAGGCATCGCGCACATCGCCAGCCTTTTCGCCGAAGATGGCGCGCAGCAACTTCTCTTCCGGCGTCAACTGCGTTTCGCCCTTCGGCGTCACCTTGCCCACCAGAATGTCGTTGTGCTTGATCTTGGCGCCGATGCGAATAATCCCGCTCTCATCCAGATCGCGCAGCGCGGATTCCGATACGTTCGGAATGTCGCGTGTGATTTCTTCTGGCCCCAGCTTGGTGTCGCGGGCTTCGATTTCAAATTCCTCAATATGCACCGAGGTGTAATAATCCTCGCGCACCAGCTTCTCGCTGATCAGAATTGCATCTTCAAAGTTGTAGCCTCGCCACGGAATAAAGGAGACCAGAACGTTGCGGCCAAGACCCAACTCACCCTGCTCCGTGCAGGGGCCGTCGGCAATCACCTGCCCCTTCAGAACGCGATCTCCCTTGCGGACGATCGGCTTCTGATTGATGCAGGTGTTCTGATTGGAGCGCTTGAACTTCACAAGCTGATAGATGTCCGAACCCACTTCACGCGACAACTGCGTGGGATGATGCTCGCCCTCAACGCGCACAATGATGCGCTCGGAATCGACTGAATCGATGATGCCGTTGCGACGAGCCAGAATGACCGCTCCAGAGTCGCGCGCCGTCACGCCTTCCATGCCCGTGCCCACAAACGGAGCCTCGGAAACCAACAGCGGCACAGACTGGCGCTGCATGTTGGCTCCCATCAGGGCGCGGTTCGCGTCATCATGCTCTAGGAATGGAACTAGCGAGGCCGCCACTGAAACCAACTGCTTCGGGCTAACGTCCACGTAGTCCACTTCACTGCGATTCACCAACACAAAGTTGCCCTGACGACGCGCATTCACCAGCTCATTGACGATGTTCAGCTTTTCGTCCAGCTCAACGTTGGCCTGCGCGATGGTGTGCTTGTCCTCTTCCCAGGCCGAAAGATAGAAGCTGAATGGAGCCAACTCCATTGGGCGCTTCTTGTCTTTTACAAGCTGCGCATTTTTCTTGCGAGCTTCTTCTTTTTCCAAGTGGTCGCCCACGCGCAGGCCGCTATCGCCAGCATTGGTCACCTGCACATAATCCAGCACGCGAGATTCCCGCACGCGGCGATACGGCGATTCGATAAATCCATACTCGTTGATCCGCGCAAAACAAGAGAGCGAGGAGATCAATCCGATGTTCGGGCCTTCTGGCGTCTCAATCGGACAGATGCGTCCGTAGTGCGTCGGATGCACGTCGCGAACTTCAAAGCCAGCGCGTTCGCGGCTCAAGCCACCCGACCCAAGAGCGGAGAGGCGCCGCTTGTGCGTGATCTCCGACAACGGGTTGGTCTGATCCATAAACTGCGAAAGCTGGCTGCTGCCGAAGAACTCGCGAATGGCCGCCATTACCGGCTTGGCGTTAATCAGATCATGCGGCATGGCCGTGGACATGTCTGGATACACGCTCATCTTTTCCTTGATGGCGCGTTCCATGCGCACCAAGCCGATGCGGAACTGGTTCTCCATCAGTTCCCCAACAGCGCGCACGCGGCGATTGCCCAGGTGATCGATGTCGTCCACTGCGCCGATGTTTCTGCGCAGCTTTAGCAGGTAGCGAATGGTTGCGTAGAAATCCTCGGAGGTCAGCGTGCGCCGATCCAGAGGAGTAATATCCTGCTGATCGTAAATCTTGATATTGAACTTCAATCGACCTACGCGAGAAAAGTCATACTTGCGCGCATCGAAGAACATGCCCTCAAACAGTGCCGTGGCCGTATCGAGTGTCGGCGGATCGCCGGGACGCAGCTTGCGATAGATTTCAATCAGCGCCTCTTCCGGCTTGCGCACCGTATCGCGACGCAGCGTGTGCGAAATGATGTTGCCTACCTCGTCGCGCTCTGGAAAGAAGACCTCGACGGAGGTCACATTGCTTTCTAGTATCTGCGAGAATTTTTCCTTGGTCAGCTCTTGATTGGCCTCCAGCAGCAACTCGCCGGTCGTCGTGTCAATCACATCAGCAGCCGTCACCGCGCCATCGAACTCTGCCGCTTCGACTTCCACTTCGCTAATTTTGGCTGCACGCAACGCCTTCAGAATGCTGGGCGTCACCTTGCGCCCGGAGTGTGCAATCTCTTCTCCCTTGACGATGACCGCGTGCGCTGGCTTCGCTCCCAGCAAATGCGTATGCTTCTCGCTGTTGAGATCAATCGTCCAGAACAGCTTGCCATCCTTCGGCACGATGGTATCGACGGTATAGAAAGTCTTCAGAATCTCTTCGTCCGACTTCAACCCCAAGGCACGCAAGAAGACCGTGCCGAGAAACTTGCGCTTACGGTCAATGCGAACGTAGAGCGTGCTCTTCTGGTCGTACTCAAACTCCACCCAAGAGCCGCGATAGGGAATGATCTTGCCCAGGAAATAGGTGCGGTTATTCGCCGTCTCAAAAAAGACGCCAGGCGAGCGGTGCAACTGGCTGACAATCACGCGCTCGGTACCATTCACCAAGAACGTCCCGTTCTTCGTCATCAACGGAATGTCGCCGAAAAAGACCTCCTGCTCCTTCATATCGCGGATGGTCTTGGCCCCCGTCTCCGGGTCTTTGTCATAGATGGTCAGACGAATCGTAACCTTGAGCGGCGCGGAATAGGTCATGCTGCGCTCTTCGCATTCGCTCTGGTCGTACTTCAGTTGCAGGCCAACAGGATCGCCGCACTTGTTGCAGAAATCAGGCGTGTTCTTGTTGTAGGTGCCGCATTTTTCGCAGAGCACTTCGCCGGGATGAAATGGGTCGGTAATGACCATCGCGCCGCAACAGACGCACGTGGTACGCAGGTGATGCAGCCCCTTCAAATGGCCGCACTTGCACTCCCAGTTGCCGATGGCATAATCGACAAAATCCAACTGCGAGAGGTTGCGAAAATCTGTAATGGGCAGCACCGACGCAAAGACCGATTGCAAGCCCATGTCATCGCGCTCGCTCGGCAGCTTATCCATCTGCAGAAAGCGTTCGTAGGAGCGGCGCTGTACCTCAATGAGGTTGGGAATCTGAATTTCCGTAGGAATCTTGGAAAAATCGAGTCGGCTGCGAATCGCGCGGTTCTCGTTCGGCATGTTTACTCCTGGCTCATGTGCCTTGCAGCTTGGGCTGCGGGATACCCCGCAGCAGTCGCGAACAGCCTTGCATCCCATCGCAATGGATGGCTGTCCGCCAAATCTATCGTCATCCGGAGCATTGGGCCGTGGGCGTACATGCCAGACCCGCTCCAAATCTATTTTCCCGTGCGTGCCGTACCCCCAGAAAGGATCAAAACAATCTCCGTTCCCTTCCGAGTTTCCGTTCAATCCCGGTTTACGTCCAGCCCTGCATAGCCTTCACAACGTCCGAATGATCGCCAAATCCATCGCTAAGACAGCAAAATACCCGCGAAAGACATATCGTCCCGCGAGCGTCACAACCGGATTGTGCACTGTTTAGAGAAATGAATTTTGATTCCGCCTACATTCGCGCGTCAAGCCCCGCTTTCGCTGGGCATCTCGCATCCGCAGCCTCGAACTGACCTTCTTCGGCCCCTCGGACACATAGCTTGAATCTTGCGGGCGAACCGCAAACCGACCCTAGGTACAGGCTAGCGCAGATTCACCCGACAAGCAAATACAGCCTTACTTGACTTCGACAGCCGCGCCCGCATCAGCGAACTTCTTCTTGATCGTCTCCGCCTCTTCCTTGGTGACACCTTCCTTCACCGTCTTCGGAGCGCCATCGACCAAGTCTTTGGCTTCCT
>DAHXNK010000139.1 GCA_027365415.1 Acidobacteriaceae bacterium | reverse complement strand
GGTCCAGTTGCTGCAGGTGTTGCTGGATCTGCTGCGAGGCGGCTGCCGTGGCGTCAGGGGCCGTCTGCGCGTGGACGGAACTCCAGCCGCACACGGCGAATAGAAATACAAACAGGACAGCGCGAACGGAAATCCATCGCATATAAAATTCACCACCAGGCTTCAGAAATTGTGTATTGCGGCACTATGACGAGCAAAAAATAACCGATGCAGTTGGACCAGATTCACGGGAACTGTGGAGATGCTGCGGCCTACGCTGCCATCGGCAGGAGCGGCCAGAGAAAAATCTTGAGGGATAGAATGTTCGTTCCTTTTACTTTGCCTTGCGGCGGCCCATCCGTCGAATACATTTTTTTTATCTGCGCTATCAATCCTGCTTATGCCCCGTCACATGCCACGAGGAGACACCCACTCCGAAGACTGGCACTTTTCTGCTACCATCAAGATTCAACTTGGGCGGGAGTAGCTCAATGGTAGAGTAGCGGCTTCCCAAGCCGTTGGTTGCGGGTTCAATCCCCGTCTCCCGCTCCATGACTGCAGTTCAGATTCAAGCCTGCATAAAATTCCCTCCTTTTATCTTCCGTTTCTGTAATCTTGCGTGGGCTTTCTGCACAAACATCATAAAATGGAACCATATCGGAAATTTGGCAACCCAGGTATTGGAATTTGGCTTCTTCTCCATGCAGCGTGCGGGGAACAAGATTATTTTGAGGTGTGAGTGAACAATCGTTGCGTTGGTATCGGTTTGGCTGGGCTTTTTTCTTTGGGACTGTTGTCTGGAATCTTCGTCGCTTCGACCGGCAGCGCAGGGGCGCAGGTGCAGATGGCCAGCATGGCGGGCTCCTCCAGTTCCGCATTGGAATCCCGGTGGACATCCGGCAGCATGATGATGCCGTGGCAGCAAAACCAAAGTCT
>DAHXNK010000138.1 GCA_027365415.1 Acidobacteriaceae bacterium | reverse complement strand
AGAACGGGACAAGGTGGCCATTGGTACGCGCGTGCTGTCCGCGCGCATAGGTCGCGCTCCGCTGTCCCTGCGTCATGATGTCGAATTCTCGCAGGTACAACTTCGCAGCTTCGCGGAACGGCTTGCCGCTCTTCAACTCACCGTCGCGGAGCTTGCCTCGCAATTGCAGATACCAGTCTTCTGCGAACTCCTTCGCTTTCGAGAGGCTATCTTCTTTGGTGGTTGTGCGCCGGTTCTTTCCGGCTAGATAGGTTGCGCATTGCCAGCTAGAACTATTTGGACGCCTGTAGACGTGAACCTTGCCACCAAGGATGGTGTGATGTTCGGACATGCATAAGCACCTCCAGACTCTCCCGAAACTGCGAAAGTGTGGAAGTGTGGAAGAGTTGTGTAAGGATATCGCTTGTCTCTTGCTTCAGTCAACTACATTTATTTTCAGTAGCTTAGCTGAGTGTTAGATTGTGTCTTAGACAATTTTGAGTCCGCTGCGTCTGCCAGTTCCGCCATCCCGGCTTTGTCTAGATTGATTCTAACGGATGGCCTACTGCTTTTCGTGGACACTTTGCTGAAAATGTTACACCGAACCTCCACCTTCGCTTTCGGGTCGGGCAATTGCAAGCGGTGAAATCCCTATTCTCGTACCTTTTCTATCAGTTCAGGCGAACCAGGTAGGCCTGGCCCTCCGTCAATTGTAGGGAAGAAGCAATATCGGCTGCAGCCTGGTGCGACTCGCCGGACGGACGGATGCGGACCCAATGTCCTGTGGCCCCGGCGAATGCAATGATGTTGGCGGTTGGATATTTCCTCTGTAGCTTGTTACGGAGGGCTTTGGCTGAACCTGCGCGGTGAAATACTCCGATCTGGACACACCATCGCCCACTCTGCGACGCGGTATGGGGACTGCGGAGGACATCGATGCGTACGCGTGCAACCCCTGTCCGATACACGCCAATTTTGATGGCCGCAGCGCGTGATAAATCC
>DAHXNK010000137.1 GCA_027365415.1 Acidobacteriaceae bacterium | reverse complement strand
TACACGCGCATCTGCATCATGTCCTGGAGACCCACGCGGTCGATCTCCTCGTCATCAACGTGGAAAACGCCGCTGGAGGATTTGGCGTGACGCCCGGCATTGCCGACGAACTTTTCTCGCTGGGCGCGCATGTTCTGACCACCGGCAACCATGTATGGGACAAGCGCGAGATCATCGACTGGATGCAGTCTGTTCCAGCCGACAGCAAAGAACGCCCGCGCCGCCTGCTGCGTCCGGCAAATTATGCTCCAGGCGTGCCAGGGCATGGTGTGTATGAAGGTAACTTGCCCGATGGCACGATGTATGCGGTCATCAACCTGCAGGGCCGCGTGTTTATGGCGGCCAGCGACGATCCCTTTCGGGCGGCGGACGCGATCCTCGCCCAGCTCCAGGCCAAGGTGATTCTGGTGGATTTTCACGCCGAGGCCACGTCGGAAAAGGGAGCGCTGGGCTGGTATCTTGACGGACGCGTGACCGCCGTTCTTGGCACTCATACCCACATCCCCACTGCGGACGCGCGGATCCTGCCGGGAGGAACTGCGTTTCAAACGGATGTCGGCATGAGCGGCCCCTACGACGGCGTGATCGGAGTGGAAGTCGAACAGGTGCTGGACCGGTTTCTGTATGGAATGCCCGCGAAATTCGAGGCGTCTAAAAAAAATCCCAAGATGTGCGCGGCACTGATCGAATGCGACCCCGCTACTGGACGAGCACAGTCGATTCGCCACTTGATGCTGGGAGAGTAGCGGCACGTCCAGTTCCGGTCGATATTATCGATCCAATCCATCTTCAGTCGAGCGCGCGAAAAAATCCCGCCCTTTGCGTTCCGGGCCGAAGCCGAAGATGAAAAACAGCGCAACGATGACGCATCCCTCGAAGAGGGTCAGCGCCCAGCGATAGCCCAGATGGTTGCGCAGCGCATACTCGATGCTGACCGACGGCGAGCCGATCAACACGCCGAGTTGGTAGACAAATCCAGGGAACAAGCTGCGCACCGCCGCCGGAGAGAGTTCGTT
>DAHXNK010000136.1 GCA_027365415.1 Acidobacteriaceae bacterium | reverse complement strand
CGGAAGGGTGGCCGTTCTCGGAGGCCAGATCCTCCGGCGCTACGACGGACCGGCCGGGCGATACTTCCTCATCCGGGACCTTCCTCTCGACGAGGACTCCTATCCTCACCCCCCGTCGGGCAAGATCCTTCTCGACCCCGAAAAGGAGTTCATCCTGTTCACCCCCGCCATGCACATCATCGGGGAGCACCGGACCAAAAAGAAAAAGCGCACGAAGAGCGCCTTCGTGGTCTTCGGCCGGGAGGAAAACAGAACGATCACGATGGGCCCCGGCCATATCATGACGGCAGTAGGAGAGGTTCACGGGATGGCTCCATTTCCCGCCGGCAAGAAGCACAGACACTATCTTCTTCTCGTCAGCCAGTATGTCATAGTCTGGTCGAAGGCCCGCCCGCAGGACTATCCCCTCGTCACAAAGATCCCGTGAACGACCCGATGGCCATGGCCCCATCCCGCCATGGCCTTTTTTCTTGCCACGCTTCACACTTGTCCGTATAATCGGATCGTCGGAGATCCTCCCTCAGAACACAACCCCTTCCATGCTCGGGTGGCGGAACAGGCAGACGCAGCGGACTCAAAATCCGCCGGTGGTGACACCATAGGGGTTCGATTCCCCTCCCGAGTACCAATACCAGAGCCAGAAATAAAAAATATCCTCCTTATGTTGTTTTTGAATTTGGTGCCCTAGTGGTGCCATAACTACAAAATTGCTATAATCTTTCCGTCTGAAATTTTCTCAAACGGGAAGGGGCCAAAAATGGCGTATTTCCAGAAAAGAAGCGGTTCATGGCGAGCGATCGTCAAAAGAAAAGGGTTCGAGCGCATTACCCGGACCTTCGACACAAAAGCGGAGGCGGAAATATGGGCGGCCACACTTGAATCAGAAATGGGCCGAGGAATTTTCGTTTCACAAAAGGAAGCCGAAAGCACAACCTTGGCTGATGCCTTGGAGCGCTACGAACGGGAAGTTTCTTCCGCCAAAAAAGGATACCCTCAAGAAAAAAAACGAATTCGGACATGGAAGTCCCATCCCTTGGCGAAACGCTTCCT
>DAHXNK010000135.1 GCA_027365415.1 Acidobacteriaceae bacterium | reverse complement strand
CCGAAGAGCCACATCACGCACAATTTTCCAAGTTGTACGGACACGATTCTTCGCTATTCCAAGTCGAGCAGTTGCACGTATCACCAGTCTTACGAACAGCATGACCCTGGGTACGTTGAGAAAGCTTATCGGTATTCAGACAGTGGAGGTCGCTATCGTTTGCTGCCACTGCTCAATCCGAATGACAATAGGCCCAACCTGACGTATGAGTTTCTTGGTGTAACGCGGGTGTGGCGTTGGACTAAACAGCGAATGCAGGAAAGCTACGATCGCGGACTCGTCGTTCAGTTGAAAGACGGCGCAGTGCCCCAGTACAAGAAATATCTTGAGGATTCAAAAGGTCGAACCGTTACGAATCTGTGGACAGATATTGAGCAAGCTGCGGGCTCGGAGAATCTCGGTTATCCGACACAAAAACCGCTCGCTTTGCTCGAACGCATCATCAACGCCAGTTCCAACCCCGGCGACATCGTGCTCGATCCATTCTGCGGGTGCGGCACGGCGGTGGATGCGGCGCAGAAGCTCGGGCGACGCTGGATCGGCATCGACATCACGCATCTGGCGATCGCGCTGATCGAGAAGCGCCTGAAGGATCGCTATCCGTATCTCAACCGCACGAAACCCGAGCGGGAAGCCGCGAGTACAGCGGGTGTAGCCGAAACACCACCGGATTACATGCAGACGTTCGAGGTGATTGGCACGCCCGAAGACCTCGATGGCGCGCGCGATCTGGCGCTGCGCGACAAGTACCAGTTCCAGTGGTGGGCGTGCTCGCTGGTCAACGCGCAGCCCTATCAAGGCAAGAAGAAAGGCGCCGACGGCGGCATCGACGGCCTGATCTTTTTCCAGGACGACAAGGGAATCGCAAAGAAGATCGTGGTGTCGGTGAAAGGCGGTGACCACGTCAACGTGGCGATGGTGCGCGATCTTGCGCACGTGGTGGCGCGCGAGAAGGCCGAGATTGGCCTGTTCGTGACGCTGGCCGATCCGAGCAAGCCGATGCTGACCGAAGCCGTGAAAGAAGGTTTCTACCAATCGCCGCTGACGCAGGCGCAGTTTCCGCGCATCCAGATACTGACGATCGAAGCGCTGCTCAACGGCACCGATCGCGCGCGTTACCCCGATCTGGCCCA
>DAHXNK010000134.1 GCA_027365415.1 Acidobacteriaceae bacterium | reverse complement strand
AAATGTGACCATCACCGGGCCGGGAGCGAATCTGCTGACCATCTCCGGCGGCTACACCAGCAACACCATTTTCATCAACGGGGTGACGGTCTTTGTCGTTAACTCTGGTGTTACGGCCAGCATCTCCGGGCTGACCATCGCAGACGGCAACGCTGCTGGTGGCCCCGCCGCCATCGGCAACGGCGGCGGCATTTACAACAGCGGCACGTTGACGGTGAGCAACTGCACCTTCTCCGACAATACGATTCAAGGCGGCAGCGGCGGCAACGGCGGAGGCATTTACAACAACAATAATGGCACGTTGACGGTGAGCAACAGCACCTTCTCCGGCAATTCGGCTACCGGCGGCGCCGGCCTCGGCGGCGGCATTTTCAACTCCTACAACGGCACGTTGATGGTGAACAACAGCACCTTCAGCGGCAACACGGCTGGCATGGGCGGCGGGATTGCCAACTTCTCCGGCACGGCGACGGTAAGCAACAGCACAATCTCCGGCAACATTTTGCCTGCTGACAACACCACCGGCGGCGGTATTTACGTCGGATCTGGTTCCGTGACGATTACCAACAGCATTGTGGCGGGCAACTCGAATGGAAATTCGGGGGGCGTCGATTGCGCTGGCTGCGGCCCGCAGAGCAGCAACAACCTGATCAACATCACCGATCCGATGCTCGGCCCACTGGCCAACAACGGCGGCCCCACGGAAACGATGCTGCCGCTGACGGGCAGTCCGGCCATAAACGCAGGATCGGGCAGTACGCTCTCCACCGATCAGCGCGGATTCCCTCGACCCACGGGCAGCGCGGTCAGCGATCTTGGCTCCGTGCAAGCCGGATATTTCACCGTGACCACTCTGTCGGATAGCACCAACTCCGGGACAACTTGCGACGGCACGGACACCTGCTCCCTGCGCGATGCGCTGACCCTGGCCATCAGCAATAAAGGGAACGATATTGAATTTGCCTCCGGCGTAGCTGGCCCCACCAGCACGATCACCCTGGGTAGCGCGCTGCCTGCCTTTACAGTTAATGTCAACATCGTCGGGCCGGGAGCGAATCTGCTGACGGTATCCGGCGGCAAGCAATACCAGGTCTTCACCATCAACTCCGGCGCGGTCTCCATCTCCGGGCTGACCATCGCCAATGGAAACAGCACCTACGGCGG
>DAHXNK010000133.1 GCA_027365415.1 Acidobacteriaceae bacterium | reverse complement strand
GGTAGAGGAGATCGGAGATTGCAAGAACGTGCATCGCAAGGCTCCGGTCGCAATGCATCCTGTGCTTGGGGGCTACCTTAAACACTGGCAGAAGGAGACGATATACGCAAAATTGACCGATTGGGTCTTCGCGTCCTTCAAACTGAAGGGGGCCAAGCCTCGCTGTGGAAGTATTGCCGGTCAGAAGTATTTATACCCGGCGGCGGCCAAAGCGGGAGTGTTCCGTTCCGCTGAAGAGCGGAACCGGGACGGGAAGCTGGTCCGTACCCGCTACTTCGATCTATCCGGCAATCCGATCCAACGTTGGGGGTGGCACAACCTCCGGCACAGCCTGGCAAGCTGGCTGGTCTCGGAGGGCGTCGATGTGAAGACGGTCTCATCGATGTTGCGTCACAGCAACATCAAAACTACGCTGAGTATTTACAGTCATGCGGTGGATTCAAACAAACTAGCGGCTCAGGGACAGTACCTGGATAGGTTGCTGGTTGGTGGATCAGTGCGATAGCGGAACGAAAAGCGGAATGGAAAACGGCACGGAAATGGGTCAAAAGTGTCTATCTATATGAAGAATATGGTAGGCACGAGGAGACTCGAACTCCTGACCTCTACCGTGTCAAGGTAGCGCTCTAACCAACTGAGCTACGCGCCTACAGGTACTCAAACGATTCTAATGCCATTGAGCTGTCGCGGCAACTTGCTGCAGCGTCGTTGGTGGGGCTAAGGCAGGCAAACAGCAAGTTGGGATAGGATGAATCAGGACAAAATCGATTCCTGTGTTCCGTCAATTACGTGCGTTGCCCAACCAACTTACGCTTCTTCGGCTGTCGATTGTGCCCTTTCTGGTTCTGGCCATTCTCGACGGGCGGTATCACAGGGCGTTCATCCTGATGGTCGTCGCCGGGGTGAGCGACGGACTGGATGGCGCGCTGGCGCGCATCTTCAGACAGCGCACAGAATTGGGTTCGTATCTGGATCCCATTGCCGACAAGCTGCTGCTTAGCACATTGTTCCTGGTGCTGATGCATGTGGGCCTGGTCTCGATGCGCATCACGGTCATGGTCTTCAGTCGCGATCTCGGGATCGTGATTATCTCCGCGCTGTTGTATGCCACCACAGGTACGCGCGACTTTCATCCGAGTCTGCTCGGCAAGGCCAATACTGTCGCGCAGATACTGGCCGTC
>DAHXNK010000132.1 GCA_027365415.1 Acidobacteriaceae bacterium | reverse complement strand
ATGGACCCGGTGCCGGGTAGAACGACCTGCACGGGCTCCTGATAGACCTCGGACCACCACGCGAGGATTTCTGTCTGATTTACTTGGCCGACCATATGCTCTTCATCCCAGATCGTTGCCAGGACCGTGGCATAGGGCGAAATGCTGGCATCCAGTTCCACCGGATAATACCGTGTACCGACGAACGAAACTTCTTTCAACGTCTTCAACATGAATTTGTAGACACGACGGCTCATTCAAGAACTCCTCCTGAGTGGTGGGTCGAGCAATTTGGCCATGACGGCATTTTTCTTTCGGCCTGTCAGTCTCAACAGGAGAAAAGAAGCCACCGTCCTGCAAGCGATCTAGCTGTCTCGTTCTGAAAATTACACGGTACCGAAAGGTTTTCGGGCGATCTCGGAATGACGCAAAGGTGCAGCCCGCTAAGACGAGTGCAGAATCTTTAAATCTTGTTTGAAATATTCCAAGAGAGTAGCAAACTTTCATCCATTACAAACAAAATAATTTTTCTTTTTTTCATGGAGATGAAATGGAGTGCGAGCGCGAGTGCACCGGAGCGAGGTATCGTGCCATAGCATCCACAAGGTATGGCTCCACATCGAAGCCATTGCCTCTGTGTGATAATTTTAATCATGGTGAGAGCGCGTAGCTCAGGTGGTAGAGCAACGCACTTTTAATGCGTGGGTCCTGGGTTCGAGTCCCAGCGCGCTCACCAGATAAGTACAAGTAAACAAGAAAGATATAAGAGGATGGCCACTCAACGCGAGCGGCCATTTTTACGTGGTGTCACTACAGGGGTCACTTGCTTGGGGACTATTGATGACGCCAGCCGCTCAATCGCCGTCATCGTATGCTCCGGTGCGAGGTGCGAGTATCGGATCGTCATGGCCATAGTCTTGTGGCCGGCAATAGCCATCACCAAACGGCTGAAACATGTATGCCGGACCGTATTCCAGGCAAAATCCTGCACCTCAGCGTCCTTGACGGCCCGCTCAAATATTTGTTCCAGGCTTTGCAGTCGCTCACCTGTGCGCGGTGAACGGTACATCGGGCCAGTCTTACGCGGTACCAGTGACTGCAAGGCAGCGAGAGCGACAGAGTTGAGGGGTACATGGCGATCGCTACCATTCTTGGTTTTTGACAAATAAATCTGGAGTGATGCCATTTCCACCTGGCCCCACTCCACCGAAAATTGCTCACCCTGACG
>DAHXNK010000131.1 GCA_027365415.1 Acidobacteriaceae bacterium | reverse complement strand
AGCGGACGATGGGAACCATCTGTGCGACGACCGGGCTGCGGATATGCGAGGTGCTTGGTCTCAAGTGGGAGGACATCGATTTTCTGCAAAAGACGGCGAACGTGCTCCGTTCTTTTGTCGATGGCAGCATCGGTCCATGCAAGACGGAAGTCTCGCAGCAGCCGGTGCCGCTCGATGAAATCGTGCTGGAAGAGCTTGTTTGCTGGCGCTCTACCTGTCTTTACTCCCAGGCGGAGGACTGGGTCTTCGGCAGCGAGCGGCTCTTTGGCCGGATGCCTGTCTGGCCCGACAGCCTGCGCAGCAAGATCCTGCAACCGGCTGCGCGAAAGGCGGGAATCGCCAAGCAGATCGGCTGGCATACGTTTCGGCACACCTACAGTTCGCTGCTCGCGGAAACGGGCAAGGATGTGAAGGTGGTGCAGGAGCTGATGCGGCACGCCAAGGTCAGCACCACGATGGATCTTTATACACATGCCCGCATGGAAAACAAACGCATCGCCCAACGCAAGGCGGTCGATGTGCTGTTCAACCGCAACCCACAACCGGAGGCCGCGCTGTGAACGGCAAAGTGTTCCCAAACTGTTCCCACGCTAAATGCTTCTGTTCCCACATTCTGGCGGAAGTTGTTGAAGAATATGGTAGGCACGAGGAGACTCGAACTCCTGACCTCTACCGTGTCAAGGTAGCGCTCTAACCAACTGAGCTACGCGCCTGCTTTGTTTTCAATCAGTTGCCGTAAATTACTGAATCTACAGGCCAGCCTGATTTTCCATATTTTCGCCTGCTTCCATTATTTCTACTGGATAGAACCAAATTCCAGCTCTAATGGACAGTAAATGGACAGTAAACGATCAACTGTACCCATCGTCTGTCGCAAGCAACCGAAGACTCGCACGGTCACGGTTCCGTAGTCGATTGTAGCAAAAGAATCAAGAAATCACCCAACGGTGCTTGGGGCACTATTGCCAATGGCCATGGGCTGAGCGTGGCGGGTCAATCCGACTCCCCCTCCGTCTTGGTTCGTAATCTATGCTCTGCGTATCGACCTGCGTGAATGCGGATATTGGTCCTGTGTTCGATCCGTCATCTGCTGCATCACCCTCTGTACTTTCGCTTCCCACAGTACCTCTTAAACTAAGGACTATGCCGTGCTCTGTGTGCAACGCCTTCATCCTTATCGATAGGAACCCGACGGGCTTGACTACGCAGACCACCATT
>DAHXNK010000130.1 GCA_027365415.1 Acidobacteriaceae bacterium | reverse complement strand
GCCCTTCGGTATTCTGGTGCTGATGGTACTGCAAACGTTGGCTCTGCTGGTGCCGCTGCTGTTGGGTGTGGCTTATGCCACGGTTGCGGAACGCAAGATCCTGGCGGCGATCCAATTACGTAAAGGGCCGAATACGGTCGGTCCCTGGGGAATGCTGCAGGCATTCGCCGATGCCGGCAAGATGCTGATGAAAGAGACCATCATTCCAACGGGCGCGAACCGTGTGTTGTTCGTTATCGCGCCTATGGTGACTTTCGTCCTGGCGATGATCGCTTGGGCGGTCATTCCGGTGAATGACGGATGGGCGGTGGCCAACATCAATGTCGGCATATTATACTTGTTCGCGATCAGTTCTCTTGGTGTCTACGGCATCATTATTGCTGGCTGGGCCAGCAACTCGAAATATGCGTTTCTCGGCGCGTTACGCAGCGCGGCGCAGATGGTCAGCTACGAGGTCTCGATCGGCTTCGTGATCGTCTCCGTTCTATTGTGTGTCGGCAGCTTGAATTTGAATGATATCGTTCTGGCACAGCGGCATATCTGGTTTTGTATTCCGCTATTCCCGATGTTCGTGGTTTTTTTCATCTCGGCGTTGGCGGAGACCAATCGCTCGCCCTTCGATCTGCCCGAAGGCGAGAGCGAAATCGTCGCTGGGTTTTTTGTCGAATACAGTGCCATGACGTTTGCGTTATTCTTCCTCGGCGAATACGCCAACATGTTCTTGATGAGTGCCTTGACGACGATCCTGTTTCTGGGCGGTTGGCTGTCTCCGATCCCGTTGCCGCCTTTCACCTGGATCCCCGGCCCGCTTTGGTTCATTGCAAAAATTTTGGTCTGTATGTTCGTTTTCATCTGGATTCGCGGGACTTTTCCACGCTTCCGCTACGATCAGTTGATGCGTCTGGGGTGGAAGGTTTTTCTGCCACTTTCCCTGTTCTGGCTCGTATTGACGGCCGGCGTTCTGGTTGCGACCGGCTGGCTCCCGCATGTCGCCTAGCATCCTGATTCGAGGAGTATCTGATGGCATCGCTTGATCGCGCCGCGCGAAGCCTGCTCCTGGCCGAGTTGTTTTCCGGTTTGGCATTGACCTTGAGGTATTTTTTTAAGCCTAAGGTCACCATCAACTATCCCTATGAAAAGGGGCCGATCAGCCCCCGCTTCAAAGGCGAGCATGCTTTGCGGCGTTACCCGAACGGCGAGGAGCGTTGTATCGCCTGC
>DAHXNK010000012.1 GCA_027365415.1 Acidobacteriaceae bacterium | reverse complement strand
GTCGTAGACTGCATTGAGCTTAATTTTTCTCTGTCCGTAGTCTTTTGCAGCGCGCGGCAGCCTATGATCGTTTGCTGTGCAAGGGCTATGTGTACGCAACAAACAACCACGATAAGCGCCCATGCGAATTCCCACTTTTTTTTGAAGACCATCAGTATTCGATTCGAAATCTCCCTCTTATCGTTTTTGCGTATGGATTTATTCTACGTGCTTAATTTCCTTCGCGAAGATTCACCACGCTGCGAATCTCCGCTCGAAACAATTCCTGCGCGTGCTGCACCAACGGATGATCCATCGTCTGCGGCGTGCTTTGCGGGGCCGCTTTTGGCGATGTCGCTGGAGCGCCCGTACTGCCGGTACTCGTGTTTCCACGCGCTTCTGGGACGACGTTGAAGTTATATCCAGCAGGCGCTCGTTGCCGAAAGCTCTCTCGCGCAATTCGCTGCGCCTCCGCGTTGTAGGCCATTTCCAGCATCACTCTGGAGACCGCAGTCTGGACCTGCATTTCCTTTCCATTCCACTGCCAGATGCCAGCTTCCAGCAGCGATGCAGCAGTCTGGTGTCCGCCATTTGCCATGTCGCTGCAAACCGCTGCGCGAAGAATGGCGGCATCCGGAGGGCCTTCGACGATGACTTCCTTTGCGGAGAAGACGGGTTGCAACGCGGGCATCGGCGTGGGGGAAATGGGCGTTTCCGCAGGCAAGGGCGCAAGGGGTTTTGTTTTGCTGGCGGTATCGCCAAAAATATCTGCAATGCCGGATTGCGTATCCCTTGGGCCTGTCGGCATCGCAGTTGCTGGTCGCGCACTGGCGGAATCCGTCCGTGTAGAAGCCACTGCGGTAGAGGTCGCTGCAAGCGTCGCTGCGGGAGTTGGAGCTGTCTGCATCCTGCTCGCTGGCGAAGGCGCATTCAAGACGTTCGTCGGGGCGCTTTGCGGTTTTGTCACAGCGGGCAAAGCTATTCCCGTGGACAGTCGGCGCAGAATATCGTCCAGCGGCAGCAAGCGCTGCGTGTAAACCAGTTTCAGCAGGCCAAGCTCCAAGTGAAAGCGCTGCTCCTGTCGATAGCCCAGGTCGTCGAAGGTGCGCAACATCGTATTCAAAAATCGCGTCAGGTCTTCTTCTGAAAAGATGGATGCTGCGCGTCCGGCGCGTGCCCGCTCTTCTTCGGAAATTTGCAGCAGCCCTGATTTTTCTCCGGCAATGCGCGCCATCAGACAATTGCGAAGAAATCGAACAAGCTGGCGGGCAATCTGCTGCGGCGCATTGCCCGCGTCCAACAACGCCGCCGCCTGTTCCAACATCGAGGCTGCATTTTGTTCTTTGACGGCCAGCAACATCTGCTCAAACACAGCATTGGAAACAGTGCCCATCAACGAGCGGACATGCGCGGCCTCCAGCTTCGGTTGGCCGTCGTCGCAGGCGGCGCTGGCAATGGCCTGATCCATAATGGAGAGCGCATCGCGCATGGAGCCATCGCCTGCCTCGGCCAGCAGCGAGAGCGCGGATTCCTCGGCTGTGATCTGCTCCTGCTGCGCGATCTGGCGCAGTTGCTGCTGGATAACTTCAAAGCGAACCGCGTGAAAGCTGAAATGCTGGCAGCGGGAGCGGATGGTCTGCGGAATGTCCTCCGGCTGCGTGGTGGCCATCATAAAAACAACGTGCGTCGGTGGCTCCTCCAGCGTTTTGAGCAGGGCGTTGAAGGCGGCATCGGTAATCTGGTGCGCCTCATCAAGAATGTAAATTTTGTAGCGATCCCGCGCCGGACTGTAGCGCGCAGCTTCGCGCAACTCGCGGATTTCATCAATGCCGCGATTGGTGGCCGCATCAATTTCGATGACATCGACAGCATTGCCCGCCCGGATCTCCGTACACGCGACACAGGTGGCGCATGGCTCCGGCGTAGGGCGTTCTGCGGAGCCGATAGCGCTGCGGCAGTTCAAGGCCATCGCGAGAATGCGAGCGACCGTTGTTTTACCAATGCCACGATGACCGCTAAAAATGTAGCCGTGCGCGATCCTGTTTTGCGCCAGCGCGTTGAGCAGGGTTCGCGTGACGTGATCCTGCCCGGCCACATCGGCAAAGAGTTGTGGACGATATTTTCGCGCCAATACTTGATAGGCCATATTGATCTTAAAAATCTACGCTAAGCCAAACTTGTACGCTGGGCCAAACAGGCAATAGCCCCATTGTATCGCCGCCGCCCCACACAGGAAATGCTAGGTGGAAACACCTATCGACTGCGTTGCCGCGCGGCCTTCTCCGATGTTTTTGCCGCTTTCCGTTTGCGCGCGGAGGATTTCCTAGAAACCGCTCGCTTGCGCTGTCGAATCTCATCCACGGAATACATTGTCTTGCGACACTCGCGTGCGCCGCAGTTGCAGCGGGCCTCATCCTCTTCGCCATCGTAGAGGTTGTAATCGTAGGTCAATTCTTCTCCAGCGGCAATCTTGCGAATGGCGGTAATCCAAACCCGGCCATTGATCTCTTCAGTCTCGCAATTGGGATTGCAGGAGTGATTGATAAACATGGCCGTGCCATGTCCGTCGATAACCGTTGTGCCATCTCCGATGCCAAACAGATAGGTGACGAAACTATTTTCATACTTGATGTCGGCCTGATCTTTGTGAATGCGCGGCCCGGTGTACTCGACGACGAGCGCGCCTTTGGCAATCGGCTGCGTGGTGTAGCAGCCTGCGGCATGGATGGCGGAGGAGCGAATGATTAAACCCATGATGTTCGGAATCCATTCTCAGAAACAATCCCCCCAGAAAAACTCCAGGGAAACAACCTAGGGAGAAGTGGCAAAGATCCCTATGAGTATAGCAGCGCTTTTGCGGCTCTTTGCGCCCCCTTGGAACAAGTCTTGCTGGGGAGTTCGTGGCATTCTAGTAGATGTATGGCAACGCGGATTGCAATTCGATGGCTGGCAATTTTTTTGCTCGGAATTCCAACGGCGCTTCTCTGCCAGCAAAGTGGAACCAACCCGCCGCCGTCGAAGCCTTCCTCCACGGCGAATGACAATCCCTTTCCAGAGGCGCAGTCAGCGGCGGCGGCCAAGCGAGATAATCTGGGAGCAACCCCGTCGGTGAGCCAGCAGCCGCTCCATCTGCTGCCTCCGCCGGGCATCAGTTCCAGCAACGCGGCGATGCCCGCGAAGGACTTGGGAGAGACGACCATCATCAAGCGGCATGGGCGCGAGGATGAATTTACACGGGATCTCAATCCGGCAGGCCGCATCAAAGACGATCTGAGCACCGCCGATTTTTACATGAAAGATTGGAATTACCGCGGAGCATATCTGCGGTACAAAGATGTTTTGCAATTCAATTCTCTCGATGAAACCGCGCTCTTTGGCGTAGCCCAGGCCGATTGTATGCAGGACAAGACCGCCGAAGCGCTCGCACAATACAAGACATATTTACAGCTCTATCCCGATGGAAAGCACGCGAAAGAAGCCCAGAAAATGCTGCGTGATTCCAAGAAGTGCGCCAAGAAACATTAGGGTGTGTTCCCACTACGCTGCCGTCCGGATAGTGGGAACACACCCTAAGGCATCTCCGACCTATGCAGAGATTCCTTTGCTCCTACTGCGCCATAGCCACCTGCAACACCCATTGAGCCAAAACTCCCTGCGATGGGGTGCTGGCCTGTACCATCACCGTGCTGTAGATCGGCGGCGGCGGCGCGTTTCCACTACACCCGGTCAGTGACGCTAGGCTGGCACACCCTCCCAGACACAGAATCGCCACCAGCATCCATCCACTCCGTCCCCTGTGTCCATACGGCCCACGTACAACTTTGCGTCCCGCTGCGTCTGCCTGTTTGCGCGCTCGTTGCAGCAGCGCTGCGGCCAGCACGGTGAGTACCAGCATCAGCCAGCCCAGCGGCATCCATCGGCCAGAGCTAAAGGGCATGCCCGCTACAGCCAAAAGGTTCGACCGGATGGTCAATGTGATCTGCTGAGGCTGCGACTGCGCATTGAACGCGATGGTCGCCGGGGCAAAGATGCACTCCGCGCCTGCAACCAGCCCGGCGCAGGAAAGCGTGACCGTCTGGTCGAAGCCGTGGAGCGGCGTCAGCGTGATCTGGATTTGTTCGCTGGCTCCAGCGGACAGTTGCACCTGCGTGGGATGCATGTCCATCTGCAACGAGGCATCGGAAACAGTGACTCCGACGGAGTTGGAGGTGGAAGAAATATAGTTTGGGTCGCCAAGGTATTGCGCGGTGAAGGTGTTCAGGCCAAGGGGCAGCGCCTGCTGATTCAACACAACAGTCGCATATCCAGCACTGTCCAGCGTAGCTTGTCCAATCTGCGACGAACCATCCATGAAAACAACCTCGCCGGTGGGGATGCCACTGGTGACGGGCGTAACGATAGCCTCCAGCGTCATCGACTGGCCATAGAGAACCTGCGCGACAGAGGCGATCAGCGTGGTCTGCGTGGCCGCTGGAACCACCGTCATGTTGGTCAGCGCCACGCTTGGGCCGTAGTTGCATTGCTGGGGATGGTTGGCCATCACCTGCAGGTTCGCCCCTGTTGGAGCGGCGGGGATGGTCAAGCTGGCCACGCCCGCGCCATTCAGCGCCGCGCTGCCCACAACAAGACTATTGATGGAAAACAGCACCACTCCGAATGGAACTGGCCCCTGCGCGCTGGTCACGGTGGCAGTCAGAACGACCGGAGCGCCATAGGCCAAGTAGTCAGGAGTGGCCGTCACGGTTGTCGTGGTTGCGATCACAGCCAGCGGCTGGCTGATGCCATTCATAGTGATTGAATGCACAGCCCCTGGAATATCCAACGTATTGTCGGTCACGCTGGCCGTTTCCTGAAGACTTCCGGGAACCGTTGGCGCAAAGGCAAAGGTCATAGCGCAGACACTGCCAGAGGATCGCGGTACATTGGCCACGCAGGTATTCGCGTTGCTGTTGACCAGCGGAAAATCCGTTGGGGCAGTTAGAGCCGTTATCTTCAGCGACGCATTGCCGACATTCGCCAGTTCCACCGTTTGCGGCGCGGAGATGCCGCAGCCCACTGCAACATTGCCAAAGCTGAGCGGCGCAGGCGGCAGAGCGGTAATGCTACGCACAGCGCTGTCGGTCTGATCCGCCAGCACAACTTGCCCCAGCGCATCCATGCCCACGCCGCTCGGAGCGGCCAATTCCGCCAGCGTGGAGGCTCCTCCATCTCCGGCAAAGCCTAGCTGATTTGAACCGGCAATGGTTTCGATGGTGCCGTTGGCTGCATCCACGCGGCGGATACGCGCATTGCCCGTATCTGCAATGTACAGGTTGCTCGCAGCATCGGCGACCACGGCCAGCGGAAAGGCCAGCAAGGCACTTGTCGCCACGCCACCATCGCCAGAAAATCCCGCCACGCCGCCTGTGCCTGCAACTGTGCGGATGATTTCCGTTACAGGATCGACGCTGCGAATGACGCTATTGTTGGTATCCGCAATGTAGAGGTGGCGATGGTCGCCCAGCGTCACGCCGAAGGGATTGTTCAGCATGGCCTGGGTCGCCAAACCGCCATCGCCACTGTATCCACCCGGCCCGGCGATTCCAGCAACGGTGGTGATGACGCCCGTGACTGCATCCACGCGGCGCGCCACATTGTTTCCCGTGTCAGCGATGTACAGGGTTCCATCTGCGGTTGCGGCAATGCCGCTGGGGGTATGGAGTGCGGCGCTGGTTGCCGCGCCACCATCTCCGTTGTACCCTGCCGTGCCATTGCCAGCTACCGTAGTCACGGCATGGGTGGCTGCATCCACCCGCAGAATGTTGTTGGCTCCGCTGTTGGCAATGTAGAGATTCTCTGCTGCATCCAGCGCGACCGCAGTTGGCGCGTTGAGTGTTGCGTTGACGATGGCGTCGCTGCTACCGACAAACACATCGGAGGAGCCGCTACTGGCGCAACCATTGCTGGCATTGATGCCCGCGCACCATACATCAATCTGGTTGTTCATTTTGTTGGCAACATACACATCGCCCTGCGCGTCGATTGCCAACTGCTCATACGTCGGCTGGCCGGACGAGGTGGTTAAAATACTAGTGATGATTCCCGGAGAAAGCACCGTCTCCGGCCCCAGCCCTGCGCCGGACAAGCCATACATCTCCGTGCCTGCGTTGGTGTTCACGCTGAGCGCGGCAGAGCGTTCTCCCGGATATCCCGGCGCAAAGGTCAGCGGCACAATGCAGATCGCGCCAACGCTATACGCGCCATTGGCTGCGCAGGCTGTCAGCGTGCCGATGGAAAACGCCGGAGGTGTGCTGATCGTACTGAGGCTGAACTCATTTTTTTGCGCCTCGCCAATGGAAACGCTCAGCGTGTTCAGCGTAAGCGACGAGTTGATCTGCAAATAGAGATACCGCGTGACCGGGGTAGTGAGAGAAAGCGCCGCAATAGAAAAATGGCGACCGTCGGAGATGAGGCGTACCGCATTGTTGGCGGTATCGGCCACATACACGGCATCCCCGGCATCCACGATTAGCCCGGATGGATGATTCACCTGCGCCGTGGTTGCCAGCGCGCCATCGGTATTGTTGAACCCCTCCGTTCCATTGCCCGCCAGCGTCGTAATCGTTCCGGCGGAAACTTCGCGGATGCGCGCATTGGCGCTGTCGGAAATGTATAGGTTGCCGCTTGTATCCAGCGTCAATCCGGTGGGAGCATTCAAAAGCGCGCTGGTGGCTGGCCCGCCATCGCCGCCAAAACCGCCCGGCTGGCCTGCGGTTCCAGCGACGATCTGAATCTCCCCCGTACTGGCCACGACCTCGCGGACGAGATTGTGCCCCGTGTCCGTCAGATAAAGATTTTCCGATGGATCCAGCGCAACCCCCTGGGGGTTGGCAAGGGAGGCCTGCGTGGCAGCGATGCCATCGCCGTTATAGGTGGTGGAACCATTGCCCGCATACAGCGTGATATGGCCGGATATCGCATCGACGCGGCGGACACGGTTGTTTGCGCTGTCGGCGATAAAGAGGTTTCCCGTTGCGTCCACGGCAAGCGCAGCGGGCAGATTTAATTCCGCTGTTATGGCCAAACCGCCATCGCCTGCGTATCCGGCTGTGCCATTGCCAGCAATGGTTGCAATCTCTCCCGTCGCCGCCGCTACCTTGCGGATCACGCTGTTGCCGGTATCCGCAATATAAAGATTGCCGTACGCATCAACGGCAATGCCTGCTGGATGGTTCAGTTGCGCCGTGATTGCCGGAGCGCCATCTCCGGCATATCCCTGTTGCCCATTGCCGACCACAGTTGTAATGATGCCTGTAACCACATCCACCCGGCGGATCCGATTGTTCGCTGTGTCGGCGATATACAGATTTCCTCCGCCATCCAACGCGACCCCTTGCGGCAGATTGACTGCAGCAGTGGTTGCAGCGGCGCCATCGCCAGAAAATCCAGGCGCGCCGATTCCAGCAATGTGATTGATCTGTTGCAACAACGCCACTGGAGCGCTCAACGCCTCCAACGTGCAAAGCGGTGCCAGCGTGAAGAGGAAAAGAAAGAAAAGGCGGCGAAAGGCTACGAAGCGGGGACATGACCACGTCATGATGCATCTCCAGGAGTCACAGGATGATATCGGCCCGTTCAAGAAAATCTGGAGCGGTCGATTTCATGGACACCGTACAGGCCCAAGTATGATCGCGATTTTTCCCTAGAGGAAGTAGAAAGCTATCTATAAATGGGCGAAAAGTAGACAGAGAATGTCGCCTTGGGAAAAATTCCCAGATTGGCATTTTTCTTCAACTCCGCAATCTGTCCTTCGCTTCTCCCTGCGCTGCGACTAAAATAAGAGGCGAGGCAGAATTGACAGTCATCCCCTCCATGTCCCCATCTTCGTCGTCTACATCTCCCTCTCTATCACGCGAACAGGTTTGGGATGCCTTCCGTCGCTGGGGCTACCTGCAAGCGCAGCTTGATCCTCTGCGGCAATATCTCTCGCCGCAGCCTGTGCCAGAATTGGACAGGCGCGGGCCATTTGCCGAAGAAGCGCGCACCGTTTATTGCGGCACCCTCGGTGTTGAGTTCATGCACATTGCTGACTCCACGTGCCGACAGTGGCTGGCCGAACATTTGGAGGCTGCCGCGCCACCGCCAAATTCGGAGCGCGCGCTGGACTTGCTGCTCCGTGCCGACAGTTTGGAGCAGGTCATTCAGGCGCGCTATCTCGGAACCAAGCGCTTTTCGTTGGAAGGGGTCACGGCACTCATTCCCTTTCTCGACGAGGTATTGAACCGGGCCAGTGAGCTGGGCGCGGAAAGAGCCGTTCTGGCGATGAGCCACCGAGGACGACTCAATGTAATGGTGAACACTCTCGGCAAGTCTGCCGCAGATATTTTTTCCCGATTTGAGGATGTCGATCCGCGCAGCATTCTCGGCGGCGGCGACGTGAAGTATCACATTGGAGCCACAGGAGATTTTTCCACGCGACAGGGCGGCGAAATGGCCTTGCATCTGGTCTCCAATCCCAGCCATCTGGAGGCGGTCGATCCGGTTGCCATTGGGCGAGCCTATGCCCGACAGGCGCGGATTGGCGCAGCAGGTCAGGATCGCGTGCTGCCCATCCTCATTCACGGCGATGCCGCCTTTGCGGGACAGGGTATCTGGGCAGAGACGATGAACCTGAGTGGGATCGAAGGCTATTCGGTGGGCGGTGGCATCCAGATTATCGTCAACAATTTGATTGGATTTACGGCGGAGCCGGAGGAGTACAACTCTTCCCGCTTCTCCTCCGACCTTGCCCGACGCCTGCATGTGCCGATTTTTCACGTTAATGCGGAAGACGTGGATGCCGTGATCCGCGTTGCCACGCTTGCGGTGGAATATCGTTTCCGCTTTCACTCGGATGTTGTGATTGACCTGATCGGATATCGGCGGCATGGTCACAGTGAAGTTGACGATCCAACCATCACGCAGCCGTTGCGCTACGCCAAAATCAAGGATCATCCACCGCTGTCCAAGATTTATGCGCGGCAGATCGGCGTCGATCCAGCGCCGCGCGCGCAGGCGTTGCAGGCGGAGTACGAGCAGGCGTTGCAACAAGCCCAGCAGATGAAAAAAAGGGCTGTGCTGGCGCACTTGCCGGAGTATTGGTCGGCCTACAAAGGTGGGCCATACCTGCCGGAATATGAGGTCGCGACGGGGCTTTCTTCGGCGGAGTTGAGCAAAATTGCAGAAAGGCTGACAGCATATCCTGCGAGTTTTCATATTCACGCAAAGATCAAGAAGCTGTTGGCGCAGCGCGCGGAGATGGGCAGGGGAGAGCGCGCTTTCGACTACGGCATGGCGGAGGCCGTTGCGCTGGGATCGTTGCTGATGCGTGGCACGCCGGTGCGGCTCAGCGGGCAGGACAGCCAGCGGGGTACCTTCAACCAGCGGCACAGCGTTTTGATTGATATTGCGAACGAAGAAAAATTTGTTCCGCTCAATCATTTGAGCCAGGATCAGGCCCGGTTTGACGTTTACAACTCGCTGCTCTCAGAAGCGGGCGTGTTGGGTTTTGAGTACGGGTATAGCCGCGACTATCCCGAAGCTCTGGTGATGTGGGAGGCGCAATTTGGCGATTTTGCCAACGGCGCGCAGATTATTATCGACCAGTTTCTCTCTTCCGGCGAAGACAAGTGGGGATTGCTGAGCGGACTTGTTTTGTTGTTGCCGCACGGGTATGAAGGGCAGGGGCCGGAGCACTCCAGCGCGCGCGTTGAGCGATATCTGCAACTGACAGCGCGGGACAATATGCAGATCTGCCAGCCTTCGACCGCAGCCCAGTACTTCCACCTTCTGCGCCGACAGGCGCTGCGCAGGTGGCGCAAGCCGCTGGTTGTTTTCACTCCGAAGAGTATGTTGCGGCATCCCGACGCGCTCTCTCCGATGCAGGATTTTGCTCGGCCAGGTTTTCTCAATGTTCTGCCTGAAACGGAGTTGCAGGGCGCGCAACGCCTGTTGCTTTGTACCGGAAAGATTGGACACGAGCTGCGCGCCGAGCGCAGGAAGCGGCAGGATTCCACGACGGGAGTTTTGTTCATCGAGCAGTTGTACCCTTGGCCGGAGGCGGAGTTGCGCGCGGCAGTAGACGCGCATCCCGAAGCACGCGAGGTGGTCTGGGTACAGGAAGAGCCAAAGAATATGGGCGCGTATTCCTTTGTTTTGCCGCGCCTGCGTCGTCTCCTCTCTGACCGGAAGGTGCGCAGCGTACAACGCTCGGCTGCCGCCAGTCCAGCCACCGGCTCCGGCAAAGCGCATGAAATGGAACAGAGGACTCTGATCGATCTGGCGCTCAGTCCTTCTCACGCGAAATCAGATTTGTCTAGAAAGCAAATACAATCGTAAATATGAGTCGGCCCCTTGTTGCGGATGTCGTCATCGCGGGCGGTGGCATTATTGGACTGTCGCTTGGATTGGAATTGCTGCGGCGCGGCCTTGCAGTTGTCGTGCTGGAGCGACATCAGGCGATGAGTTCCGCGTCGTGGGCCGCAGGTGGAATGTTGGCGGTGGACGATCCGCAAAATCCGCCGGAGATGTTTCCGCTCTCGGTTCATAGCCGCACCCTCTACCCTGCCTATCTGGAAAATATCGAGTCGCGATCCGGCTGCCCTGTTCCCCTGCGCACACGGCAGGCGCTCCAGCAGATTGAGCCGGAGCAACCGTATACTGGCGCATTCGCGACGGCGGCGGAGATTGCAACGTTGGCGCCAGGGCTTGCGGTTCGTGGACAGAGGTTTGCCCTCTTTGAGGAGGGCAGTCTTGATCCGAATGATCTTCGCGCCGCGCTGCCTGCGGCCTTTCTCGCAGCCAAGGGAACACTGCTCGAAGGAACGCCGATGCTGGGGATTGCGAGCACACCGGACGGGGTGCAGGTGACAACGCAGCGCGAGCAGATTGCGGCGGGCATGTTCGTGAACTGTTGCGGAGCCTGGGCCGGGGAGCTACATTTGGGCGGTTTGCCCATTGCGCCCGTCAAGGGGCAGATGGTCAATCTATCGTGTTCTCCAGAGCGGCTGCGCTGCGTGGTGCGCGCGCCGGGCGTATATCTGATTCCACGCGGCGAAGGTCGCGTGACTGTGGGCGCTACCGTGGAGTACGCTGGCTTTGACGAGACGGTGCAGGAGTCGGGCATTCAAGGGCTGATCGCGCTGGCCACCCGCCTGCTTCCAGAGTTGCAGACGCCGCAGCAGCGGGAGTGCTGGGCCGGATTGCGTCCGGGCACGCCCGATGGTTTGCCCATCCTTGGCGCATCGGAAATTAAAAACTGCTGGCACGCCACCGGACATTACCGCGATGGCATCCTGCTTGCTCCCGTAACTGCGCGGGTGATGGCGCAGGCGATGCTGGGAGAAACGCCGGATGTTCCCCTGGATGCGTTTGCTCCGGGGCGATTCGCGCCAGCCGCTCCATCGGCGGCGCAAACCATCGACCAGGCGACGAATCCCAGAAGGCAGGAACAGTGAATCGCGCCAGCCGCATTTTTGTTGCTGGCCATCGTGGATTGGCGGGTTCGGCCATTACCCGCCAATTGATGGCAGACGGCTATGGCAACCTGCTGCTGCGTCCCCATGCGGATCTGGATCTGACGATGCTCCCTGCGGTGGAGGATTTTTTTTCAAAGGAAAAACCCGAATACGTCCTTCTCGCGGCGGCGAAGGTCGGCGGCATCCAGGCCAACAACGCCTATCCCGCGGATTTTATTCGCGAGAATCTGCGCATTCAATCCAACGTTATTGATACCTGCGCCAAGTTCGGCGTAAAGCGGCTGTTGTTTCTTGGCTCCAGTTGCATTTATCCCAAGCTCTGTCCGCAGCCGATTCGCGAGGAGTTTCTGATGTCTGGGCCGCTGGAGCCAACCAATCGCCCGTATGCCGTGGCGAAGATTGCGGGCATTGAGCAGTGCTGGGCCTACAATCGCCAGCAGGGCACGAAATTTCTGGCGGCGATGCCGACGAATTTGTATGGGCCAGAGGACAACTTCGATCTGGAGACATCCCACGTTCTGCCTGCGCTGATGCGCAAAGTGGCGCAGGCGAAGCGATCTGGCGCAAGCGAGATCGTGGTTTGGGGCACGGGAACACCGCGCCGCGAGTTCCTCTACAGCGACGATCTCGCTGCGGCCTGCGTTCATCTGATGCAGCTTGCCGACGCGGACTTTGAGACGCTGCTGCGTGAAGATCATCCACCGATTGTGAACATTGGCACCGGAGAAGACGTTACGATCCGCGAGTTGGCGGAGATGGTCTGCCGCGTGCTTGGCTACGAGGGCACTTTGCGCTTTGATTCCTCTCGGCCTGATGGCACGCCCCGCAAGCTGCTGGATGTGAGCCGCATGCGCGCTCTGGGCTGGCGCGCGCGCACCCGCTTGGAAGAGGGAATACTGCGTACGTACAACCAAGTAAAAGATCGTTGGGTTTCGACCCAGGAATGACGAATGTCTTTGGAGGAACGAACAGAATCCCGGTTCGTCGAAGTCGTCCCAAAGCGGAATCCTGACACAAATTCTCAAAAAAAGACGAAAAAGTGTTCCAATTCTGAAATATCGTCTTCAGTAGACAGGTTGGGGTGGAACATGGCATCAAAGCGCATGTCGAAGATTTTCCCGTCGTTCTGGTGGATGCTGTGCAGCGTCCTGACGGGTGCCATCTTCGTTGGTGTCGTCTACAGAATTCAATCCCACCCGATATTGGGGATGTCCCATGCTCAGGCGCATTGGCTCGTGGCGGGCTTTGCGGGAATCCTGCTGTGCGGAGCCGGGATACTTGGCGAACGCGTATTTCGTATGCGGCGCGATCATATCCAGCTTTCCGAGCAGGTTTTGGACAGCCAGGTTGCTGCGGAGCGGGCACGCGAGGAGGCGGAACGGCTGGCCTTCTACGATCCCCTGACAGGTTTGCCCAATCGCCGATTGCTGCTGGATCGTCTCCAGCAGGCATTTACGGATGCCCAGGGCAGTCGTCAATGGGGCGCAGCCATCGTTCTCGATCTCGACCACTTCAAGCCGATCAATGACATCCACGGGCACGCGGCAGGCGATGATTTGTTACGCACGGTCGGCCAGCGTCTGGCATCGGGACTCCGGCGCAGGGATACGGTGGGTCGCTATGGCGGAGATGAGTTTGTCATCCTGCTGGAAAACATCGGCTCCAATCGGGAAGTTGCTCTCCGCGCCGTCGAGCGCGTGGCCCAAAAGGCGCGCTTGCTGGTGTCCAGGACGGTAATGCTCTCCGGTGGCCCTGCTTCGATCTCGGCTAGCCTGGGAATTGCGTTGTTCCCCGCGCCGGATCAGGCCAACGCGCAGGAGGTGTTGCGTCAGGCCGATATTGCGCTGTCGCGCAGCAAGGAGATGGGCTGCGACGGCACCTGCGTGTTTGAGGCAACAATGGCCTTGGAGTTGCGAAAGCGGAGAGCCTTCGATCATCCCTTGCGGGGCGCTCTGGAGCGGCAAGAGTTTTCTCTGTATTTACAGGCCAAGAACGATGCGCATGGGCAGGTCAAAGGAGCAGAGGTGCTGTTGCGCTGGGAGCATCCTGAGCTTGGCCGGGTTGCCCCAGAGATATTTATCCCGCTGGCAGAGGAAAGTGGCGCGATCCTCGCGTTGGGAGAATGGGTTCTGCGGCAGAGCTGCATTCTGCTTGCCCAGACCGCGCATCTTGGCATGGAGTATTCGCTCTCCGTCAATGTAAGCCCGCGTCAACTGCGCCAGCCTGGATTTGTCGCAATGCTTCGGGCCTTGCTGCAGGAGACCGAGGCACCCGCGTTCCGGCTGACGCTGGAGGTGACAGAAGGCCAGTTTCTCTCCAACACGGAGCATGTCGTTACCGTATTGAAGGAACTGCGAGAGATGGGAGTTCGCATTTCCATCGACGATTTTGGCACGGGATATTCCTGCCTGTTCTATCTACAGAAGCTGCCTCTGGATGAGATCAAAATCGACCAGAGTTTCATCCAGTCCGCGCCGAACGATCCCAGTTGCGCCGTGCTCATTGATGCCATTTTGGTCATTACGCGCCAATTTGGATTGGGCGTGGTGGCTGAGGGTGTGGAATCCCAGGCGCAGCTTGCATTCCTTGTGGATCGGGGCTGCACGCGCTTTCAGGGGTATTACTTTGGCCAGCCGCAGCCCGTGGTGGAGTTCCTTGCCACGCTAGATTCCACGCGGGATTCCCACTTCGGCGACCAGCAGCAGCCTGTGGCGATTGATGCCCTCGCGCATGGCCGGGAACATGCCGATAACACGGACGGGCCGAGATAAAAATACTACGGCACTCTGGTCGCTGCGGCGACTTTTGTTCAGAAGGATGCCCTTCTGCAACGATTTGTGCAGCCGGAGAAACACTCTAGGGGGGCGGGCATGATACAAAGCAGGCTGAATCCGCGCAACGTTTCTCTTGCCGAATCTCAATGTTCCGGGGAGTCGTGGCATGGGTGCTAAGGGAGACAATACCCCTGTGGGCGCGGTTGCGCGAAGGATATCGCCGTGTCTCGCAATACTTGTAGTAGCCGAGATCGCGGGCTTCGAGTTCCTGCGTCACTTTGTGTTTCCGCACCTTTTGGGATGGCAGGTTCATCTGGACATGGTTGCTCTTCTCATCCTCATTTCCATAGGGTCGTCCTATGTCCCAAAGGGACAATGTCCCATCCTGTCCCGGATTCTGCGCAATGGAGAAATGACGGGGAAGGATGACGTTAACCTGTTGCGCGTCGTGATAGACACCTTGACCGAGACTTTGCCCGATCACATATATGTCAAGGATCAGGAGAGCCGCTTTCTGCTGGCCAATCGGAGCATAGCGCAATTCATGGGCGTGCCATCGCCATCGGATCTTTTGGGGCGCAGCGATTTTGACTTCTATCCCAAGAACGTTGCCGAGTATTTTTTCCAGGACGAGCAAAACGTCATACGATCCGGGCAGCCGCGGATGAGTCAAGCCGAGCAAATCTTCGATACGGAAGGCCGGGAACGGTGGATTCTGACGACCCAGATTCCCCTGCGCAAAAAAGGCGGAACGGTGCTGGGCCTCGTTGGGATTGGACGCGACATTACCGCGCAGAAGCTGGCGGAGAGGGAAACGGAAGCAGCGCGCCACATCGCCGAGGCGGCCAACCGCGCCAAAAGCGAGTTTCTGGCTAATATGAGCCACGAAATTCGCACTCCCTTGAACGGCGTGATTGGAATGACGGAACTGGCGCTGGACACGGCGCTGATGCCGGAACAGCGCGAATATCTGGAAACGGTGAAATTTTCTGCGGATACTCTGCTGCATGTGGTCAACGACATTCTCGACTTTTCCAAGATCGAAGCGGGCAAGATTGACTTGGAAGCCGTTGATTTTGATCTGCGCGAGTGCGTGGAGACGACCTTAAAAACACTTGCACTGCGGGCCGAAGAAAAAGGCCTGGAACTATTGTGCGACGTGATGCCCGATGTGCCGAAGAGCGTGCGCGGAGATCCCGGACGCCTGCGCCAGGTTCTCTTCAATCTGGTGGGCAACGCCATCAAGTTCACCAACGAAGGAGAAATCGCGCTGCGAGTGGAGGTAGAGGCGGAGTCTGCAGATGGGCTGCGGTTGCACTTTAGCGTTTCGGATACAGGGATTGGGATTTCTGCGGAAAAGATACAGATGGTCTTTGACCCCTTTACGCAGGCCGACACGTCCACCACGCGACAATATGGGGGAACGGGGCTGGGACTGACGATTACCGCGCGCCTGGTGCAGATGATGGGGGGAACGGTCTGGGTGGAGAGCGCATGGGGCAAGGGAAGCATTTTTCACTTTACGGTTCAGATGTGTTGCGCGGATGCAATCACCGACGCGCTGGGCGCGCAAAAACAGGACAAGGCAAAGACGCTACAGCCTGCCGTGCTGGAGAATAGGGAAACGGCACCGGAAACTAGGGAAGCTGCAATGTTGCGCGTGCTGCTTGCGGAAGACAATCCCGTCAATCAGAAACTGGTGGTGCGATTGCTGGAGAAGAGAGGACATGTCGTGGTGGTGGCTCCCAATGGGCAGGAGGCCCTTGACGCGCTGGCCAGAGCCAGTTTCGACCTTGTTCTGATGGACGTGCAGATGCCCGTAATGGACGGAATCGAGGCAACCCTCATGATCCGCAAACAGGAAGAAGGAACGATGCAGCATCAACAGGTGGTGGCTCTAACTGCCCATGCCATGAAGGGCGATCGGGAGCGGTGCATGACGGCGGGCATGGATGGATATATTGCCAAACCCATTCGGCATGAGGAACTGGATTTGGCGTTGCAGCAAGCCATGCCACTTCGGGATCAGCAACATACATTCCCGACGGCAGGATAAAGGAAGGAGCGAGCATGACACGGCCAGAGATACATCCGCAGGAGCCAGCCATCAATTTTTCTGATCTGCTGGCGCGGGTGGAGAATGACAGAGAATTGCTACTGGATTTAATTGCAATGTTTCGAGAGGAATTTCCACGTCAACGACAGGTGTTGCAGGCCGCCGTGGACACTGAGAATATGAGGCAGGTTCACGCCACAGGACATGCGCTCAAAGGCATCTTTGCAAATCTTGCCATGCCGCGGGCAGCCAAAATGGCAGCGCGCATCGAGCATGCGGGAAGAGAACAGGATGCCGCAGAACTCAAGGCTGCGCTCATAACGTTGGATCAGGAGGCCATCAGCCTCTTTGCAGAACTGGATCGCGGCCTGCCGGACGTGCAAGCATGAAAATTCTAATCGCGGATGACGAATTTATGTCGCTACACCTGCTCAAAGCCACACTGGAGAGAGCAGGATATGAAGTGACGGCGGTAGACAATGGCGTTCAGGCTGCGGAAATACTCTGTCGCCCCGATGGCCCCCGCCTGGCGCTGCTGGATTGGATGATGCCGCAACTGGACGGCCCCAGTGTCTGCCGCGAGGTGCGCAGTAAACGCAGCCAGCCGTATGTTCACATCACATTGCTCACCTCCAGAAACTCAAAGCAGGATGTGGTTGCAGGGCTGGAATCCGGGGCGGACGACTACTTGGTGAAGCCCTTCCATCCCGATGAATTGAAGGCGAGATTGCGGACAGGGCTGCGTATTCTGCAATTGGAAGACAGTCTGGTTGAGGCGCGGGAAAATATGCGCTATCAGGCCACGCATGATTCGCTAACTTCCCTGTTCAATCGGGGCATCATCCTGGAGCTGCTGTCGCGCGAACTCTCGCGCTCCATTCGCGAAAAAGGCTGCACCACGATCTTGCTTGGCGATTTGGATCACTTCAAGGAAATTAACGACACGCATGGACATGTTGCAGGAGACGAAGTTCTGCGCGAAGTGGCGCGGCGTCTTTTGGCCTCGGTACGTTCCTACGATTTTGTGGGACGCTATGGCGGAGAAGAGTTTCTGATCGTTCTGAATAACTGCGATACCGATGGAGCCATGATGCGCGCCGAAGAGATTCGACTTGCTATCGCCCAAACGCCCGTGACGGTCAGTAACGGTCTGGTTCCAGTCTGCATCAGCTTTGGAATTCTGGTCAGTCGGGATTGGGGCGCGCTGCCTGTGGAAGAGATTCTGCGGGAAGTGGACGCGGCACTCTACGAAGCCAAGGACGCGGGCCGCAACTGCTGCAAGTTGGCCAAACCAACCCATCAGCAAAAGCATCTCCGGCCCCTGCCATAAGAAATATCCTTCCTCCGTAACAGGTTGCGGCGTACCAAACAACCATGTGACAAATATCACTATTGTCAAAACACGGGCTGGCGTAGACTGTACATGGTTCGTAAAGCCTATGAAGCGAGTTCTCTGGATTGTCGTTCCGGTCACGCTGCTGCTCCTTGCCGAGGGTTTCTATCAAGCCATCTTTGTGGCTCCGACAGAGGCCACAATGGGCAACATTCAGCGCATCTTCTACTATCACGTCACTTCGGCGTGGATGGCGTTTCTGATGTTCTTCCTCAGCTTCTGCGCCTCGGTCGCATACCTTGCCTATCGCCGCAGGCAGCCTTTTCAGGCGCTGGCCGCCGATGCGCTGGCGCTGGCCACGGCGGAGATGGGCGTGGTCTTTTGCACCGTAGTCCTCATCAGCGGCCCGCTGTGGGCGCGGCCCGTCTGGGGCATCTGGTGGACATGGGATGAGCGACTGACCAGCACGCTAATGCTGTGGTTGATCTATGTCAGCTACCTGCTGCTGCGGAGATTTTCCGTCGGCACGCAGGCACGCGCGCTGGCTGCCGTGCTCTCGGTCTTTGGATTTCTCGATGTGCCCATCGTCTACATGTCCACGCGCTGGTGGCGCACGCAGCATCCTTCGCCAGTGATCGGCGGCGGCCCTGGGTCGGGACTCGACCCCAGCATGTGGCCCGCCGTCTGGTGGAATCTGGCCGGTTGGTTTGCCTGGGGATGCCTGCTGGTAGCGCTGCGGTATCAATTAGAGCGTAAACGCCAGAATCAGGAACAGGAGTCCGCGCTGCGCGCGCTCGAATCCAGCCTGCAATCTCAGCCCTAGGAGCGACAATGGAACACAGAAATCTGATTCTCGCCTACGTCATCACTTGGGTACTGCAACTCGGCTATCTGGGAAGCATTATTCTGGGCTGGCGTCGCAGCCAGAAGTAATTTTTTCGAAATCGAAGACCCTCCCGACAAAGGATCTACGCCGTGCTTGAAGTCCGCCGCGCCCATCCAACGATCCCGTATCTTCCAAGGGTTCGGAGATTCCTTCGGGGATTTCTTCGGCGTGTTTCCCTGCTTGCCTTACTCCTGCTGCCGCTTGCTTTGACAAGCTGCCGCACACGCGACTTCCCCACCTATCCGGCCAACTATCGCGAGTATGCCTACGTGACCAACGGCGGCAGTAACACGGTGACTGTGCTCGACGTTGTGCATCTGCGGCAGGATCGTACCATTCGCGTGGGAGCAGATCCGACGGGTGTGGCCATCAATCCGAAGCGCAAGGAGGTCTACGTCGTCAACAGCGGCAGTGGCTCGGTCAGTGTTATCAACGCGGAGAACAACGCTGTAGCTGCGACGATTCCCGTGCATCTGCGGCCTTATTTTATTTCCGTAGCCGCTGATGGAAGGCGCGCCTACGTGTCCAATTCCGGCGCAAATAATGTTTCGGTTCTCGACCTCGATCAGCGCCGCGAGATTGCCGTCATCGGCGTGGGCGAAGCTCCCGGCATGGCGCGCATCACTCCCAATGGAAACGCGCTTGTGGTTTCCAATCGTCTAGGCAACAGCGTGAGTATTGTGGATGCCCGCAAGCTGCGGGTGCGAAGCGTCTTCAACGGCTGCCCCGGAGCCACGGACATTGCGATTCTTCCCGATTCCAGCAAGGCGTTCATCGCGTGTTCCAGCGGGCATCAGGTGATGGCGCTGGCGCTGGCTAGCCCCACGCGCAGCCAAGACGCGCTACTCGATGTACTCGATGTCGGCAAGACACCCATCCATCTGGCGATGAAGCCCGACAGCGGAGAGATTTTTGTTTCAAATTTCGATTCCAACTCCATCTCAGAAATCGCAACGGGAACCAATGAGGTGGGCGGGACATACATGGTGGGCACGCATCCCGCCAGCGGTATTGTCAACGCAGATAACTCCACGCTCTACGTCAGCAACTTCGATGCAAACTCCATCGGCATCTTTAGCGTCGATGAGGCCCAGTTGGTCGGCTCGGCCCGCGCAGGAGATGGACCAGATGCGCTGGCCTTCTCCACCTCTGGCCACCTGTTATTTGCCGTCGATCACCGCTCCGGCGACGTGGCCGTCCTGCGCACACTGACGCACTCGCTCTTCACCATGCTCCCAACGGGCAGCCAGCCGAATGATATTGTCGTGAAGTCGTTTTACGTTAAGTAGCTGTCAATTCCCGTCGGGACATTTGCCCTGCGTGGCGGCGGCATACGCCATGCGCCGCAAAGATCGCGTGGCCGTAAAGTGCGCCCCGGCCAGCAGAATCAGACCAGAGAGAAAGGCCCACATCATCAGCCCGACTGAGATGGCAAATGGGCCATACACGGAACGCAAGTCCAGACGCGGCAAAGCAACGATGTAAGCCAGCTTGGCTCCATCCCATACAAGCCCCGTGATAATGGCGCTCGGCAACACGGAAAGAGCCGGAATTTTTCGATTGGGCAAAAGCCAGTAGATCAAGAAAAATATCCCGATACTCAACGCGCTGGCCAGAATCCGCAATACGCTTTGCGCCAGAATACGGAAAACGATGTTCCGCGTGTGGCCAAAGAAAAGGACGCCCATCAATGCCTGGTGCGCCGCCGAAAGCGCCACTGAGGCCAAGGCCAGAAAGCCCACCGCACAGGCCAATCCGAGAGAAACCATTTGATTCCGAAAGTACGAACGGTTCTCCTTAACGCCCCAGACATGGTTCAAGGCTATTTCCAGAGGAAGAAAAACTCCCGTAGAGGAGACCAGCAGCATGAGAATGGAAAAGATGGCCACCTTCTTTTGCGAATGCACCAGCCACATCATGTTGCGAACAACGAAATCCTGTCCTGTGGGTAGCAAGTTGCGCAACAATTCTCCAATAACCTGCTCCATGCGGGGAGACTGGAAGACGCGATCTGCCAGCGTCAGCAGCAACACAATAAAAGGGAACAGCGACAAGATGACGTTTGCGGCCACGCTGAACGCATATGTGTGAACTTCAGTACGAGATAAATATCGAAATAATGCCCAGATCTGTTGCAGCACGCCCTCTGGCGGCAAGGCTCCCGTCGGCGGAACGGCATTGCCCTGCGATAAAGGTGGAGTGATGGAAAAAATCGACATAAGCGATACCCCAAGCATACCCCTCAGCGGCTCTCTGGGAACACGACCTGCCATGAACCCATGAGCCTTATATTTTTCAATGGCTTACCGAGGTATAGCCCCCTACTCCCACGCCCCATGTACTATATCCACACCCCAACGTAGATTTTCCTTGCATTTATCTTCATTTCCTGTCATAACATGTTCACGAATCTTCACGAATCTGATGTTTGCCATAGGAAGTGGCAGTGTTTTAGGCAGGCCCATTTGCAGGACTGGTTGCACGCTTTCTGCGCGGGATGAATGTGGTATCCAATGCTGGCAGAGACGCAAATAGAAAGGATCATACCATGCGGGAACAAGGGGTAGTGAAGTGGTTCAATGGTGCCAAAGGATATGGATTTATCCAACGTTCGACCGGGGAAGATGTATTTGTTCACTTTTCCGCCATTCAGAAGGATGGTTATAAAACCCTGAATGAGGGAGATGCGGTCGAGTTTGAATGCCAGCAAGGCCCCAAGGGCCTCAATGCGGCTGGTGTCATGCATAACGCCAACACTTAAAATTCTTTCTTTGGCTCCCCTGTAGGCGCGACTGGATGACCACCATCGAGCGCCTGTCGTGTTGCGCTCGAACGCGGCTCCGCTGCGGCACCTTGGTTTCGCAAGGCAATGGCAACATTTCGCTGTAATCCCTCATGTTTGGTTCGCGAGAGCGGAGAGGCGCGAAATAGCTCCCGATACTCGGACGCGCCCAAGCCCTCCAGCCACTCCAATGCAGGATTCACCAGTTCCGGGCGCGCGGTCAGCTCCGGCCAGTCAGTCAGAGGAGCGCGTCGGTTCCAAGGGCAGACCTCCTGACAGATGTCACAGCCAAAAACATTGCGCCCGATGGCCGACTGTAATTCCTCGGCAATCTCTCCGCGCTTTTCGATCGTCAGATAGGCAATGCATCGGCTGGCATCCATGCGATACGGCTCCAAACATTGTGTGGGACAAGCATCCAGGCAGCGCGTGCAGCTTCCACAGCGGTCGGGCATCGGCGTGGGGCGATCCTCCGGTGGCAGATCCAGAGACGTAACAATGACACCCAGAAAAAACCAGGAACCAAGCTTGTCATGGATCAGACAGGTATTTTTTCCCTGCCAGCCCAGTCCGGCGTATTTGGCATAGATGCGTTCCACCAACGGCCCCGTATCCACAAAGCAGCGCGACGTAAAAGCACCCAGCGTTGCCTGAAGTTTTGTGGAAAGCTGCTCCAGCCGCTCACGAATGACTAGGTGATAATCCGTAGGCTGAAGAGTCGAAGCTTCGGAGTTCCCTGCGCCCATTTTTTCCTGCGACTGCCCGCTCCAGGCGTAACGAGCAATCCATCCAGCGTCCTCCGGAGCATCTTGGCGCGAATACGGCTGCGGCGTGTTGTAGTTAACGGCGCAGACAATCACCGAGCGCGCCCAGGGAAATGGAACGCGAAGCGAGGAGCGCAAATATCGTCCCGCTGCATCTTTGCGCTGAAGATATTCCATCGCGCCGACACGACCCTCGGCAACCCATTGCGGAAAAGAGGCGAGTTCAGGAAACTCCCCCAGTGCGTCCAGTTCCGGCACCGACGTAATGCCTGCAAGATGGAATCCCAGATCTCGCGCTGTCTGCTCCACAATGCCGGAAAGGGAAGGCTGCGTCGCGCTCATGGTAAAACCCGTTCGTCGTTCTATTGGGAGAATACCAGCGCGCGCAGCAGTTCCGCGCCACTCTCGATACAATAGGAGATCATGATGCCTACTTCCTTCGCTCTGCGTCCCTGGATTCGGTTTGCCGCTCTGGCCTGCGTGCTGTCCGCCGGCATATTCGCCGCCGCGCAACAGAATACCTCGTCCCAAAACACAACCACATCCTCGCAAGCAACAGATTCGCAGGCCCTGCCTGATGCTCCCAGCACGGCGGCGAATGTGCAGCCACAAATCCAGCCGGAAGGCCCAACTGCGGTTCTGGACACCAGCATGGGCCGGATGGTGTGCAAGCTTTACTCCAAAGAATCTCCCGTTACCGTCGCAAACTTCGTCGGCCTAGCCACTGGCAGCAAAAAGTGGACCGATCCGGTGACGCACAAAATCGTACAAGGAAAGCCGTACTTTAACGGCACCATCTTTCATCGCGTGATTCCTGGATTCATGATTCAGGGCGGCGATCCGACCGGAACCGGACGCGGCGATCCGGGATTCTTTATCAACGACGAATTAGACCCAAACCTAAACTTTGACAGCCCCGGAATGCTGGCGATGGCCAATGCCGGGCCGAACACCAACGGCTCGCAGTTCTTTATCACCGTCGCGCCATATCCATCCCTCGCCGGACATTACTCCGTCTTTGGCAAATGCACAGATGCCAGCATTCTGGTTGCCCAGTCGATCACGGATGTTCCGCGCAACAGCCAGGACAGGCCCTTGCAGCCGGTTACGCTGAACAAAGTCACCATTGTCCAGAATGGCCAGCCGCTGCCACCGATACCCTCTCCGGCAACCAACGCGCCATCGACCCCAAAGCTAACAAAGCGCAACTAAAGCGTCAGCGACACATTTTTATTTCATAAAGGAGTTTCATTATGTCCCAGACACCCGGCACGTATGCCGTTTTCAACACGTCCGAAGGAAAAATTGTCTGCCGCCTCTTTGAGAAGGAGGCTCCAAAAACCGTTGCCAACTTCATCGAACTGGCAGAGGGCACCCGCGAATGGACACATCCTGTTAGCGGCAAGAAAAGCAAAGATAAACTCTACGATGGGACGATCTTTCACCGTGTCATCCCCGACTTTATGATTCAGTGCGGCGATCCTGCGGGCACAGGCTTTGGTGGCCCCGGCTATCAGTTTGAGGACGAAACCAAAGGCTCTCCGCACAGCTTTACCGCAAAAGGCAAGCTGGCAATGGCCAACGCCGGGCCGAACACCAACGGCTCGCAGTTCTTCATCACCGTCGCGGCAACCACTTGGCTGACCGGAAAACACACCATCTTCGGCGAAGTCGTCGAAGGCCAGGCGATTGTCGATAAAATTTCCAACGTCGCCCGTGATCGTCAAGACAAGCCGAAGACTCCGGTTGTTATTGAGTCGCTGCTGATTGAACGCATTGCATCGTAGGCGCATTCGACCCATAAAAAAGCCCGCGCATAGCGCGGGCTTTTTTATGGAAACAAAGATGACTACACTCCAATCACAGCGCAGAGTTCCTTTACAGCGTCGGCGCTCTTCTTCAGGCCAGCGGCCTCCTCTTCGGTCAGCTTGAGTTGAATGACCTGCTCAATACCGCCCGTTCCCAGCTTGCACAACACACCTACGCATAGGCCGTGAATGCCATACTCCCCTTCCAAATATGCGGCACAGGGAAGAATCTTTTTCTTGTCCTTGAGGATGGCTTCCACCATCTCCACCGTCGCTGCGGATGGCGCATAATACGCGCTGCCGGTTTTGAGATATTTCACGATCTCAGCCCCGCCATCGCGGGTGCGCTGTACCAAACGGTCGATGGTCGCCTTGTCCATCAGCTCCGTAATCGGCACGCCGGAGACGGTCGAGTAGCGCGGCAGTGGAACCATCGTGTCACCGTGACCGCCGAGAACAAATGCGGTCACATTCTCCACGCTCACCTTCAACTCTTCCGCAATAAAGGTGCGGAAGCGAGCCGAATCCAACACGCCCGCCATGCCAATGACGCGCGCGCGCGGAAATTTCGCCTGCTTGAAGGCGGCCTGCGCCATCGCATCCAGCGGATTGGAGACGATAATCAAAATGCAATTCGGCGAGGCGGCCACAACTTTGCTGACCACATCCGACATAATTTTGTAATTGGTCTGGAGCAGATCGTCGCGGCTCATGCCGGGCTTGCGCGGAATGCCCGCCGTGATGATGACAATGTCAGAATTGGCCGTCGCGGCGTAATCATTGCTTCCCGTAATATGCACATCGCGCTTTTCGATGGGCATGGCCTCCATCAAATCCAGCGCCTTGCCCTGCGGCACGCCCTCCACCAGATCGACCAATACGATGTCGGCCAGTTCCTTCGCCGCAATCCAATGGGCGCAGGTAGCACCCACATTTCCTGCTCCGATAACGGATACCTTTTTACGCATAGTTCTCCTTTTCTCTGGAAAGTTTCCACTGGAAGTTAACGGGCGGCGAGCACTTCACTCATGTTCGCAATCATGCGGGTAGCGAACTCGCTGGTTTTGACCTTGGTCGCGCCCTCCATCTGCCGCTCAAAGTCATAGGTGACATACTTCTGCTGGATGGTGCGCGCCAAGGAATCTTCAATCAAACGCGCCGCCTCGCTCCAACCAAGATAGTCAAACATCATGACCCCGGAAAGAATGACGGAGCCGGGATTGATGACATCTTTATCCGCATACTTTGGAGCCGTGCCATGCGTGGCCTCAAAGACCGCGTAGCCATCGCCAATATTGGCTCCGGGCGCGATGCCGAGGCCGCCAACCTGCGCGGCGCAGGCATCGGAGATGTAATCGCCGTTCAGATTCGTGGTAGCCAGCACGCTGTACTCCTCTGGCCGCACAATGACCTGCTGAAAAATGGAGTCGGCAATGCGATCATTGATGAGCAGCTTTTGTTTCCACCTGCCGTCGCCGTGGCTGACCCCGATGCGGTCGATCACCTGATAAATCTCCTCCACCACTTGCTTGCGGAAGCTCTCTGGGGCAAATTCCAAGCCGGGTTCGATCAGGGCGGCATTCTTCTCCGCAGTCAGGCCGCGATGGGACTCCCGATTGCCAAGAATCCAGCTTTCCCGCTCCGTAACAACATGGTTGCGAAACTCCTCGACCGCAACCTGATATCCCCATTCGCGGAAAGCTCCCTCGGTAAATTTCTGGATATTTCCCTTGTGCACCAGCGTAACGCTCTTGCGGCCATGATCGAGCGCGTACTGAATTGCCGCGCGCACCAGCCGCTTGGTTCCAGTAATGGAAATGGGCTTGATACCCAAGCCGGAATCTTCGCGGATTTTTTTCTTCGTTCCGGCCAGCATGGTGTCATTCAAAAAATCGAGCAGCTTTTTCTGCTCAGCGGTTCCCTGCTTAAACTCAATGCCGGAATACACATCCTCTGTATTCTCGCGGAAGATCACAATATCCAGATTTTCAGGATGCTTGACCGGGCTGGGCACGCCGGAATAATAACGCACCGGACGCACGCAGGTGTAGAGATCCAGCACCTGCCGCAACGTGACGTTCAGCGAACGGATGCCACCGCCAATCGGCGTGGTCAGCGGCCCTTTGATGGAAACGCGCAGATCGCGCGCAGCATTCAAGGAATCCTCCGGGAGCCAGGTTTTGAAACGCGCGTATGCCTTTTCTCCGGCGAAGATTTCAAACCACTGCACCTTGCGCTTGCCGCCGTAGGCCTTCTCCACCGCAGCATCAAAGACGCGCTGCGAGGCGCGCCAGATATCACGGCCTGTGCCGTCTCCCTCAATAAACGGAATAATGGGTTGATTGGAAACTTCGATCTTTCCCTTGACGTACTGAATGGCTTCACCGTCGGCGGGCAACGCGACACCGTTATAACTGGACTGCATGAATCCCACACTCCCCATGCGAATGATAGTTACCCATTAGGCTATCACCTAGGTTCGATGACTCGCAAAGCGCGGGAAGGCGGAGCCTAAAATGTGATGCGGCGAAACACCCTGTCCCGCCGCATCCGCAGCAATCAACCCTGGACTTAGCGGCGGCCGCTTTCGTGCTTCTCCTTGTAGATGTTGTGGCTGGCGCGATTCTGTCTGCGTCGAATCTGCTGCTTCTCTTTCTTCGTCAGCTTGCCGCCATTAGCGGCGCGATCTGTGGCAACCTTGCTGTCAATGCGCTGCTGCTGCTGCTCAAGCTGGGCCGCGTCGCCAGGAGTCAGCTTACCGCTCTTGATGCCCTGCGCGATGCGATCCTGCTGATTTTCCTCACGCTGGTTGATGTTCAAATGTTTGTGCGCGGGGGTGTTAGTTGCTGGGGTGGCAGGCGTCGCTGGGGTGGCAGACGTGGTTCGTGTGGCAGGTATGGCTGGTGTGGCAGGTGTGGCAGGCGTAGTCGCCTGTGCAACGGCGAATCCTGAGGCCAGAAGAATGCTGGCTCCAGCGCTAAAAATCCAATGACTATGTTTCATATCTCGCTCCTTGTACCGTAATCTCATGACCTTGTCGTACTTCGCAGATAGGTCACAGCTACGGAAACGCGGTTTCAGAGAAAAGGTTTCGGTCTGGAGAAAATATATTTCCATATGCCTGGAAATTTTCCATCGCGCTGGTTTTCACCTCCGCCAGCATCGGTCATCCCTTTTCCACTAACATGTAAGGTGTGCGGTGCTCCACCGCCGGAAGGGTAGTCATGCGTCTCCTCCGAAAGGTAAGTCTGCTGCTGCTGCTGCTTGGCTGTACCAAGCTGCCCTATGCGCGAGCACAATACTCCGCAGACAAGCCCTTGGGCGCAGTCGCGCAATCCGGACTGCCCGCCTATCTACAACACGCGGGCATCGACCAGAATTTGAATCGCGCTCTGCCTCTGACCGCTCTGTTTCGGGATTCCTCCGGAGCCACTGTGCCGCTGGGACGCTACTTCACGCGCCGTCCCGTGATGATGGCGCTGGTGTACTACCACTGCGGCCTGCTGTGTCCTCAGGTGTTGCACGGCATGGCCGATGCGCTGCGGCAGACGGGATTTACACCGGGAAAAGATTACGACGTGGTGGTGGTCAGTTTCGATCCGGCGGATACGCCCGCCGATGCCGTCGAACAAAAACAGCATTTTCTAAACATGATGGGCAATCCCGCCGACGCATCGGCAATTCATTTTCTGACTGGCCCGCAGGCTTCCATTGACGCATTGGCGCAGGCCGTGGGCTTCCATTATGTCCGCGTGCCGGGGCCGGATGGCAAGCTGAATCAGTTCGCGCACTCCAGCGTCATTATGATCGCGACACCGGATGGACGGCTGTCGAAATATCTTTCTGGAATTGAATATCAGCCGCGTGACGTGCGCCTAGCGCTGATTGACGCTTCAGGACGCAAGATCGGCACAGTTACCGACCTGGTGCTGATTTACTGCTGCAACTACAGTCCCACAACCGGAAAATATACGGTCTCCATTCTGCGCGTGATGAGCATTGCTGGTCTGGTAACGTTGTTTGTTGTCATCGGCATGATCTTTCTTCTGGCACGCAAACCCACAGGGGGAAACCATCCACCATCCGCGCCTGCCGTGGGATAGCGGCAGCAAGTGTATTTTTGAGGGAAAGGAAATCTCTGTGCGGATCGCGTTGTTTATCACCTGCTATAACGACACCTTGTTTCCAGAGACAGGCATTGCGGTGGTGCGCGTTCTGGAGCGACTGGGGCACACCATCGTTTTTCCCGACGCGCAGACCTGCTGCGGTCAAATGCACTACAACACTGGATATCAAGCGGAGGCTCTCCCGCTGGTACGTCGCTTTGTCGAGATTTTTCGTGACCATGAAGTTGTGTGCGTGCCCTCTTCTTCCTGCGTTGCGATGATGCGGGAGCATTACGCAAAGATCGCAGCGGCGGCAGGCGATGCCAAGCTCCAGGCCGACGTGGAAGCCCTGCTGCCTCGCGTGTATGAGTTCACTGAACTGCTGGTGCATCGTCTTGGCGTGGAGGATGTTGGCGCAACCTATCCGCACCGCGTAACGTACCACGCCAGTTGCCACTCGCTGCGCAGCCTGCATGTTGGCGATATTCCCTTGCGACTCTTGAGTAAGGTACGCGATATTTCGCTCATCCCGCTGCCCAGTTTGGAGCAATGCTGTGGTTTTGGTGGAACCTTCGCCATTAAAAACGCGGACGTATCCGGGGCAATGCTCGAAGAAAAAATAAAATGTATTCAGCACACCAATGCAGAAGTTTGCACCGCCTGTGACAATTCCTGCCTGATGCATCTGCAGGGAGCCATGCATCGACAACGCCTGGAGGTAGGCACGGCTCATATCGCGCAGATTCTCGCCAGCGAACATATCTCTTCCCCGCAATCCTCCTCCAAACGAAAGGGGAAGATCGGATGACCCCTGTCAAAGAATGCGCGGCCCCGGATTTTCCAACAGCAGCCTTGCCATTACTGCACGACATCCAGTTGCGCAGCAATGTTCGCCATGCGACAGATGTGATTCAGGGAAAGAGATTTCGCGTCGTCAGCGAGATGCCGGACTGGCAATCGCTGCGCGAGACAGGGCAACGAACCCGCGAGCACACGCTGCAATACTTGGACTCCTATTTGGAGCAATTTGAGGAACGCTGCACCGCAGCGGGAGGCCATGTCCACTGGGCGCGCGATGCTGCCGAGGCCAATCGCATCGTTGTGCAAATGGCGCAGAATGCAATGGGCCGGGCCATCAAGATCAAAAGCATGACGACGGAGGAGATCGGGTTGAACCGCGCTCTGGAAGCGGCAGGCATTCAGCCGATCGAAACCGATCTCGCAGAACTCATCATTCAGCTTGGCCATGACAAACCCTCGCACATTGTTGTGCCTGCGCTGCATAAAAATCGCCAGCAGATACGCGAACTTTTTGCCTACGCGATGGGACAACCCCATCTGGGGGATCGCCCAGAGGATTTAACCGAGGCTGCGCGGCTCTATCTGCGCCAGCAATTCATGCACACTCCAGTGGCCATCAGTGGAGCCAATTTTCTAATCGCGGAAACGGGCGGCGTCTGCATTGTTGAATCGGAGGGCAACGGACGCATGTGCCTCACGCTGCCGCGCACGCTCATCACCATCGCGGGCATCGACAAAGTGATTCCGAATTTTCGTGATCTGGAGGTTCTGTTGCAACTGCTGCCGCGCTCCGCCACGGGAGAGCGCATGAATCCCTACAATTCTTTATGGACAGGGGTACATCCCGGCGACGGGCCGCAGGAGTTTCATGTGGTGCTGCTCGACAACCGCAGAACGGAGATTCTCCGCGATCCAGAGGCGCGAGAGACGCTGCACTGCATTCGCTGCGGAGCCTGCCAGAATGCCTGCCCGGTCTATCGACAAACCGGAGGCCACGCCTACAGTTCCGTCTATGCCGGCCCGATTGGAGCGATTCTCACGCCGCAGCTTGCGTTGATGAAAGAAGGTCAATCGCTTCCATATGCGTCCTCGCTTTGCGGCGCGTGCTATGAGGTCTGTCCGGTCAAGATCAATATCCCTGAGGTGTTGATTCATCTGCGTGGACGGGTCGTGAATGCGCGACCAAAATATCTGCGCGCCCTGGATCTGGAGGCAATTGCCATGCGAGGAATGCAATGGGTATTCCTGAGCAAGATGCGCTTGCAGCTTGCTCAGCGACTTGGGCGCGTGGCTCAGATTCCTTGGATTCGTCGCAGCGGATGGATTGAACGCCTGCCCGGAATGCTGGGTGGATGGACACGGACGCGCGATCTTCGTCCGCTTCCCCCACAGAGCTTTCGCGAATGGTTTCAAAAACGTTCGCCCTTGCCGACCGAGGTTCCCCATGAGTGAAATTCAAAGCGCGCGCGCAGAGATTCTGTCTCGTATCCGCTCCACAATAGACGCATCCCGCGCAGGCGCAGCGGAAACATGGCAGGCCATTCCGCGCAACTATCGCCAACGCAGCACGCTCACATCCTCAGAAAAACTAGCGCTGCTCGAAGACAGATTGCAGGATTATGGGGCAGGCGTACATCACGCCGAATCTTCACAGCTTGCCTCCGTCATCGCAAGGATTTTGCATCAACGCAACAAGAAACGCATCCTTGTGCCGCGCGATATCCCTCCTACATGGCTTCCTGTGGGATTTACGTTTGTGCCGGATGAGAATGCCGCTTACGAAGCAATAGATGCCTGCGATGGCGTGTTGACGGGGTGCTTGTTGGCGATTGCCAGCACGGGGACGCTCGCGCTCTGCCATGAGCCAGGCCAGGGACGTCGCGCTCTTACATTGATCCCGGATTATCACCTGTGCATCGTCGAGGGTTCCGCCGTCGTCGAAACCGTGCCAGAAGCGATCCATCTTTTGGAGTCACGCAAGCAGCATCCCATCACGTTGATCTCCGGCCCATCGGCAACGGCGGACATTGAGATGACACGCATCCAAGGAGTGCATGGCCCCCGCGTTCTGGATGTTGTCTTTATTTCCTGAACGTAGAAATAGCGAAAAAAATCTTCGTGCCCGCTGTTTCTGGTCTCACAATCGGCAAAACGCAACTTGTCGGTTCCATTTTCCGTAGTCCCTTTGCATAATGAGAGGATGCGCACAACGGAGACCTCCGGCTCAACCACATTCAAGAGCGCATGGCGCTCTCGGCTGGAAGCATTACGCAATCTGCCCCCGGTTCTGCGAATCGTTTGGGAGTGCGGGCCTGCCGTTGTCGTCTGGTCGATTCTTCTCCGCGTGGTTGTTGCCATCGCGCCGGTGGCGCTTCTGGCAGTCTCGCGCTGGATCGTCGATGCCATCGTTCAGAAGCTAACCCATCCCACACCTTTGCCGCACATCTTCTGGTGGATAGTTGGGCTGGAGTTTTCCATTGCCGTGCTCTCCAGCATACTCAGCCGTGGCATCAGCTATTGCGACGGGTTGCTGGGCGACTTGTATAGCCATCACGTCAGCATCCGCGTCATGGAACACGCTTCGCAACTGGACATTACAGCCTTTGAAGACCCCCTGTACTATGATCGGCTGGAACGGGCGCGCGTACAGGCAACGGATCGCTTGGTCATGATCCAAATGATCGGAACCGTCTTCCAGCAGGTATTTACCACGATATCGCTTGCAGCAACCATCGTGTACTACACTCACTCGCTGTGGCTGTTGCTGCTTTTGATCGCGGGAACGCTGCCCGCCTTTGTCGGAGAAAGTCACTTCGCATTTCTGGGATACGCAAAAAATTATCTCCAGACTCCCCTGCGTCGGCAAATGGATTATCTACGACAGGTGGGCGGCAGCAAAGAGGCTGCCAAGGAACTTAAATTGTATGGCCTGCGAGATTTTTTTGTCGGCAAATTTCGCGGATATTCCCAGACCATCTTCGACCAAAACGTCGCGCTCTCTCGCAGACATTTGATCGCCGGAACATTTTTATCGCTGGTGGGAACGCTGGGATATTACAGCGCCTACGCCTACGTTCTCTGGCGCACAATCCACGGAACGCTCACCATCGGAGACTTGTATATCCTAACGGCGGCCATCCTGCAGGTCAGCGTCAACATCCAACAAATCTTTGTCAATACTTCCGGCATCGCAGATCAGGCGCTCTTTCTCACCGACTTAATTGCATTCTTCGCGATGCAGCCCAGCGTTCGCTCGAAGCCCCAATCGCTGCCCATACCCCGGCCCGTCCAGCATGGCTTTGAATTTCGCAACGTTTCTTTCACATATCCGGGAACGAATCGATGTGTCCTGAAAAATTTCAACTTCCATCTGCATCCGGGCGAGCGCGTGGCCTTGATCGGAGAAAATGGCCAAGGCAAAACCACCATCGTCAAACTAATTACGCGCCTCTACGATCCAACGGAGGGCCAGGTTCTTCTGGATGGCATCGACCTGCGCGAATACAACCTAGAGGATTTATGCCACGAAATCGGCGTCATCTTCCAGGACTTTATGCGCTACGAACTGCCAGCGCGAGACAACATCGCCATCGGACGCATTGAAGAGCAAGCCAACTTGGAGCGCATTCAATCCGCCGCACATCTGAGCCTAGCGGATGAAGTGATTCAACGTCTGCCACGCGGCTATGCACAGCAACTGGGTCGGCGATTTGAAGGTGGTGTCGATATCTCTGGCGGCGAATGGCAACGGCTGGCGCTGGCCCGCGCGTATTTGCGCGATGCGCAGCTTCTGGTTCTGGATGAACCCACATCCGCGCTCGATGCGCGCAGCGAAATGCAAGTCTTCGAGCGTTTTGCGGAACTCACGCTGGGAAAAATGGCACTTCTAATCTCGCATCGCTTTTCCACGGTAAAGATGGCGGATCGCATTGTCGTTCTCTCCGGCGGGGTTCTGGTGGAAGAAGGCACACACGCCGAACTGATGCGGCAAGCTGGACGATACGCGGCAATGTTTGAGATGCAGGCGGCCAGCTACCGATGAGACACACCCCCTCCAACCTGGAACTGGAGCAGCAGGGAGAAACCCTTGCCCGCCGTCATCCATTGCTAGCAACGTCCGACAAACCATCCTATTTCCGCACGCATGTTCTGGAGGTCGTGGCATCGACCTTCGCGCTCACGCAATACATCGACGAGCAGACACACGTAACCGACCCGCAAGCAGAACTTGCGCCCGGCGTGCGGCGCTTGATGGAACAAACCCGACTGTTGCGCTCCGCCGCCGTGGGGGTTCGCGATACGCTTCGCATCTTCCGCAAACTTCCCGTGACGCGAAATGTTCTGGGGCACGAGGCTCCCCGCGTTGTCAGCGTTGCCGAGACCTACCTTTCCGCCACAGACTTCTGCTGGACAATCGAAGGATTTACATCTTTCGCGCATGGCTTTCAAAAAGAGGCCGCTCTCCATCTGCATGAACTCCTATCTCTACCCGCAGCCATCAAACTGATGGTCTTGGAAGAGGTGCTGGCGCATGCCAATGGAGCGCTCCATCACTCCGCCGCAAGCGACGCATCCCTGGACACAAGCCTATTGTGCCTGCAAGAAATCCAGCACACCGCATGGCCGGAGATTCTGGAGCCGCTCGTCGCATTCGATTCCATTCTGCGGGCAGACCCTGCCGGAGCGTATGCGCGCATGGATGGTGAGAGTCGCGAACTCTATCGCAACATTATTGCCGAGCTGGGAGCGCGCTCCGAAATCAGCGAAGTGGAAATCGCCCAGACCGCCTACACGCTGGCGCAGGAATCCATGCGCCAACCTGCGGAAAATCCTCTCGTCACGGCGCGCCGGGCGCACATCGGATATTACCTTCTCGATGCCGGACGCGCAGAACTCGAAACCCGTTGCCGATATCGTCCGGGGATGCTCAACCACCTGCGCAGACTGCTTCGCCTTTATCCTGACGATTTTTATGTAGTTGGCATTCAGGTTGTTACATTGCTGATTATCGCGGCCATCATCCTGCCGCTGATGCCTCTGTACAGTCCTCTGGGTAGTCTGGCTCTTGGTTTTCTGTTACTCATGTTGCCAGCTTCGCAAGGCGCGGTGGAGTTGCTCAACCATACCGTTACCGCCCTCCTGAAGCCGTATGCTCTGCCAAAGATAGATTTTTCCAGAGGCATTCCTGCGGAGTGCAAAACATTGGTTGCCGTCCCTGCCTTGCTGCTGAACGAACAGCAGGTGCGGGAATTGGTGGGAGACCTAGAGATACGCAGCCTCGCCAATCAAGACCCCAACATCCACTACGCGCTGCTGAGCGACCTGCCCGATTCCGCAGAAAAACCGCAAGACCCCGACCTACATCCGCTCGTCTTGCTGGCAAAACATCTCATCGACCAACTCAACATCCGCTACGCTGGGCCTTCAGCGAGTCGATTTGTCATGCTCCATCGTCATCGCATTTTTAATCCCCGGCAGGGCGTATGGATGGGATGGGAACGTAAACGCGGCAAGCTATTAAACCTGAATGGCTTGCTGATGGGAGGCGTAGATCATTTTCCATTCAAGGCGGGCGATACCTCCGTTTTGGACAATGTGCGCTATGTGTTGACTCTGGATTCCGACACGAAGCTGCCGCGAGATTCTGCGCGCCGCATGGTGGGCGCAATGGCGCATCCGCTGCATCGCGCCATTGTTGATCCCACCAGCAAAATTGTTGTCGAAGGATATGGCCTGATGCAGCCGCGTGTCGGCATCACGGTTCACTCGGCTGCGCGCTCCCGTCTGGCCGCCGTTTACTCCGGGCAAACAGGATTTGACATCTATTCCTGCGCCATCTCCGACGTGTATCAGGATTTGTATGGCGAGGGAATTTTTACCGGCAAGGGAATCTACGAAGTCTCCGTTCTGCATCAGGTGCTCGACCATCGTTTTCCGCAGAATGCTCTTTTGAGCCACGACCTAATCGAAGGTGCCTATGCGCGGGTTGGCTTGCTGAGTGATGTTGAAGTCATCGACGATTATCCCTCCCACTACAGCGCGCAGAGCAAGCGCAAGCACCGCTGGGTTCGTGGAGACTGGCAAATCTCCCGCTGGCTGCGCGCACGCGTTCCCGATGAATCGGGGCGCAAAGTTCCCAACCCCATCTCGACCATCTCGCGATGGAAGATCCTGGACAACCTGCGGCGCAGTTTGGTCGAACCCGGAACTTTTCTGCTGCTGCTTGCCGGTTGGTTCTGGCTGCCGGGTGGCGCCCGCTACTGGACGTTTGCCACACTGTTGGTGATCTTTGTTCCGGCGCTGGTGCAGATTGCATTTTCCGTCGCGCGCGCCGCCACGGAAGAACAGGCTGGCTCCATCCGCGCCGCGCTGCACGATTCCCTAAATCAATTTTTCGTCACGATTTTGAACTTCATTTTTCTTGCCCATCAAACGCTGCTCATGGTGGATGCGATCTTTCGCTCTCTGGTTCGCAGCTTTGTTACCGGAGATCGACTGCTGGAATGGGAAACAGCAGCAGAGGCTGAGTTGGGCGGAACCCGAAAAACTCCCTTTGAACAAACGTTGCGCCTAGTTCCATTTGTATGTGGAGGAATAGCCCTAATTGCCTTCGCTCTGCACCCGCGCAACCTGGCATGGATGTTGTCCATCCTGCTGCTGTGGGCTGCGGTGCAGCCGATTACCTGGTGGCTGAACCGCCCCTTTCACAGCCAGCAAGTCCGCCTGTCCGTGGAGGATATTCGTTTTCTCCGCAATATCGCGCTGCGCACTTGGCGTTACTTTGCTCGCTATGCCTCGCCGCGCCACCACAGCCTTCTCCCTGACAACGTGCAGGAGCAGGATCATCGCGAAGCAGCGCGCATCTCGCCCACCAATATCGGACTGCTGTTAAATGCGCGGCAGGCAGCGCTTTCCTTTGGCTATCTAACGCTGCCGGAATTTCTGGAACAGACGCTGCACAATCTTGCTCTGATCGAGCAGCTTCCTAAGTGGAATGGGCACCTGTGGAACTGGTACAACACGGAGACCCTTGATCCATTGGAACCTCTCGTTGCATCAACCGTGGATAGCGGAAATTTTCTTGCTTCCCTGTGGAGCCTGCGCATGGGGGCGCTGGAATGGCTGCACTCTCCCATCCTCCCCCATGCGCTGTGGGATGGACTCCAAGACATTTTTTATGATCTGGAAAACCCGACAGCATACGCCAGCAGCGTGATGGCCGCACGCGAAACCAACAGTGAACATTGGCTCTCCACTCTGCTTGCCATCCCAGCTCCAGAGGCAGCCGCGCCTGCAGAATTCCCAGCGTCTACGGAGGAATTCTCCGTTCGCGTGTTGACACTCCAGCGTTTTGTTGCAGACTATCTGCCGTGGTTGCTGCCACAGTATGCAGCTCTGGCGCAGCATACTGAGCTGTTGCTGCGTCGGCCCGTGGAAAGTTTTACTCCAGAGAGCACCGTAACCTTCATCGGCGACCTGAGCCTCGCCTTGCAGACCCTTCCCGCCACAGTTCCCGACCCTGTGCGGCAATTGGCGAGCGAACTCCAGTCGATGTTAGAGCCAGCGCAACAGCGCTTGCGGCTGCTGTCGCAGCAACTACGCGAGATTGCCATTCGAGCCGACGCTCTGGGGATGCAAATGGATTTCTTTCCGCTGCTCGATCCCGGACGCACTCTGCTCTCCATCGGGTACGCCGCAACCCAGGCGCAGCGCTTCCATGCCTGCTACGATCTTCTGGCTTCCGAATCTCGCATGGCTGCTTTCCTTGCCGTCGCCAAAGGCGATATCCCGCAAGAATGTTGGTTCCGCCTAGGACGAGAACATACGCTGGTTCAGGGACATCCCGTGCTGCTCTCTTGGACGGGCACCATGTTTGAATACCTGATGCCCACGCTTTGGATGCGCACATTGCCGGAAACTTTACTAGGACGATCCCTGCCCATGTCCGTCCATGCGCAGCGCGCCTATCTCGCCGACCGACAAATGCCCTGGGGAATCTCCGAAGCGGGATACAGCCAATTGGATGCCGACGGAAATTATCAGTACCACGCATTCGGCGTGCCTACGCTGGCGCTGCAACCTCCACCGGCGGGTTCTCTGGTCATTGCGCCGTATGCCAGCGTTCTGGCGCTGGAGTTTGATACCGCCAACGCTCTGGCAAATCTACGCCGCATGTATCAATTGGGATGGATGGGAGAATTTGGATTCTACGAATCTGCGGATTACTCCGTCATTGCAGAACACGCCGCCGGATTGCGCTATACACTGGTCCGCTCCTGGATGGCACATCATCAAGGAATGTCGCTGCTGGCGCTAGCCAATCTGCTGGCGGATCGCCCCTTCCAGCGCTGGTTCCATGCCGACCCGCGTGTGCGAGCGACGGAGCTTCTATTGGACGAGAAGCCACTACAGACTGTACGCAATGATGCTGCGCTGCATGACAACACCCTAGTCTTTCTTCCGCATCCAGAAACGGTTGCCCGCTCAGGATAAACAACGCGCTTCCTGCGGATCCAGCCGTTTGCGGGTCAAGCCGTTTTACTGCTGCGCCTCCGCCCCATGACATTTTTTGTATTTTTTCCCGGAGCCACAGGGACAGGGATCGTTACGTCCCACTTTCTCTCCCGTACGCCGCTGCACTGGCTGCTCTGCGGATTCGCTGCCTCCGGCCATGCGCGCCTGTTGCAGTTCCCGCTTTTTCTTGCGCTGAAACTCCTGCTCGATATCATCAATGGTCGTAGATGGACTATGCGCCGACATCGGCATTCTCGGTTGGAACTCCACCGAAGCGGCTGACGCGCCCCCATCGACTGATGGTTCTGCGGCGGTCGCAGAGCCGCCCTGCAACACCATCCGCTGCGGCTGCGGGCGCGACGGAACTGTAATCTCCCGACCATCCGCCCCCATGATCTGCATCCGATACAGAAGGCGAACTGCGTCTTCCTGAAAGCGCGTCATCATGGCCTCAAATGCCTCAAAGGATTCGCGCTTATAGGAAATCAACGGATCCTGCTGCCCATACCCACGCAGCCCAATACCCTCTTTCAACTGATCCATCGCCAGCAGGTGATCCTTCCACAGACCATCCAGCACGCTGAGCATAATCATCCGCTCGTGATAGCGCATCGCCTGCGCGCCAACAATCTGCTCCTTGGCCTCGTAGCGCTCCTTCAGCCGCTCATAGAGCATCTCGCCCAGCTCGTGCCGATTCAGCTCATGCACCGGAACGCCTTCAGCCTCCAGGTCAAACCCAAATTGCAGAACGAGCTGCTCCTTCAATGCTTTGGTGTCCCACTGGTCGGGATGAACCTTGACGGGCGCATACTGATCCAGCGCGTTACTGAGCAGCGTGGGGACGTAATCCTCCATTATCAACTGCTTCTCGTCCAGACCTTGCAGCGATTGGCGGCGCAAGCTATAGACGGCCTCGCGCTGCTTATTCATCACATCGTCGTATTCCAGAACATGCTTGCGCGATTCAAAATTCTGCGATTCCACGGCCTTTTGCGCGGCCTCGATGCGGCGCGTAATCAGCTTGGATTCAATGGGCATTCCCTCTTCCATGCCCATCCGCTGCAACAGCGTGGAGACCCACTCCCTGGCGAAGATGCGCATCAGATCATCTTCAAGCGATAGGAAAAACCGCGAAGCTCCGGGATCGCCCTGGCGTCCGGCGCGACCACGCAACTGGTTATCTACGCGGCGGGATTCATGCCGCTCCGTGCCAATGATGAACAACCCCCCGGCGGCGACAACCGCTTCCCGCTCCTCGATTGCCTGGGCCTCGTACACGGCGTAGGCGCTCTTCCACTCCGCTTCGGTTGTCTCAAATTCCTGGCCCTGATAGTAGAAGCGCGTCATGCCCGCAGCCGCCGTCGGGGAGATGGCTCCTTCCGCCACGCTGACGGCGCGCGCTTTTCCCTTCTTCACCAACTCCTGCTTGGCCATGAACTCTGGATTGCCGCCCAGCACAATATCCGTGCCGCGACCCGCCATATTGGTCGCGATCGTAACCATGCCCAGACGTCCTGCCTGCGCCACAATCTCCGCTTCGCGCTCGTGATACTTGGCGTTCAGCACCACATGGCGCACGCCCTTGCGTTGCAGAATCTGCGACAGCAATTCCGACTTTTCAATGGACGTTGTGCCCACCAACACAGGCTGTTGCTGCTCATGCAGGCTGGCAATCTCATCGGCCACCGCGAAGTATTTTTCCTTCACCGTGCGAAAAACAACATCGGAGTTTTCCACGCGGCGCATCGGCTTGTTCGTTGGAATGACGACAATCTCCAACTTGTAGATTTTGTCGAACTCCGCCGCCTCCGTCTCCGCCGTGCCGGTCATGCCCGCCAGTTTTCCGTAGAGGCGAAAATAATTCTGAAAGGTAATCGTCGCCAGCGTCTGATCCTCGCGGCGAATGTTGACGCCCTCCTTGGCCTCCACCGACTGATGCAGACCATCCGACCAGCGACGCCCCGGCATCAATCGCCCCGTGAACTCATCCACGAT
>DAHXNK010000129.1 GCA_027365415.1 Acidobacteriaceae bacterium | reverse complement strand
ATAGTGGGGGACAATTAGCCGCCTTGCTGTCATATGCTGTGACATCGATTGTTCAAAAGCAGGCGTATTACATATGGGATATTAACCCACAAACTCTTTCTCTTTTGACGGAGAATACGAACCCATTTTCTCTCAGTATTCATTCCTTTAGGAAGCTCTGCAAATACTTCGCATATCCTCAGGATGAGCAGTTACTACGCATTGGCATCCGGCAGATGTACTTGGCTGGGTACGATATTCGAGAAGCTCCGTTTGCGTGGGCGGTGGCGCAGGGCAAGCCAGTCAACAATCCAGTTATCGACTCGAAGCATCCCGATAAAGAGATACCTTGGTACGCGGCGTATGCGTTCAACTACATCAGCCACTACTATCAGGATGTGGACTACAGTAAGTTGAAGCGCGGCGAGCGGGAGTATCAGCAGTTCCTGCAGGAACTCTACAAAGCCGACCCCAGCCTGCCACATCCGAAAGAGGCCGGCTCCGCCGCAACGAAATGAAGGAGACAACGCAGGTTCCTCCACTCCGTTTCGCTCCGGTCGGGATGACAGCATTTTTTGCGATGTACAAACGGTGCCGACGAACGAATCTACCCTCAGTGGCTGAAGCCTGTGTTGATTGCAGCTACTTACGACGGGACGAAAGTCCCGCCCCTTCGTTCAGAATGACATCGTTTGTGGTGCAAGCATCATTGGGCAGGCTGTAGGCACCTCGACATAGATAAGGCATACTATAAGCATGATATTCGATGTCGCATAGATTATGCTCCAATCCAGACAAATCTGTATTCTGTTGTTGTCCACGGCCAAGTGGCAGTATCGGTAACTTCGTCAAACTCTTGGTCAAATTGTGCGCCGTAGAGACTCCCAAAACGCCTCTCGGTTCCGTGCTATCCTAAAGAAAACACATGTGCTCCACACCCTACACATGCCCTGTTCCCCGAAGGGTTGTAGGTTCGGGTTCTACCTGAGGGGCCAAAGATTCAACAACTTGTATCGGCAATAATTAACTTAACTCACCAAGCGAATTGCGTTAGCCTTAGAACATTGAGGGGACGCGCCATGAAACGCTTTAGCCAAATCAAGACCTTACAGGCAGCTATTCAGTACTTCGACGATGAACAGGTGTGTGTTGACTCTGTTGCTGCGATGCGCTGGCCGGAAGGCAAGCCGGAGTGCCCTGTATGCGCCAAACTGGATCACTACTACCTTCCCGCACCGCACGTCACGTAT
>DAHXNK010000128.1:503-1261 GCA_027365415.1 Acidobacteriaceae bacterium | reverse complement strand
GATCCTGGCCCTTCCCGAAAAGGGAAGAAAATGGATCCCTTCCCTGAGGGAACGTACATCGTCAACACTGGTATTGGAAGCGCCATCGATTTCCATCACATCAGGTGAAGAACCCTTTGCGATTTCAAGACAGGAGGAGCATGAAAGGCAGGGAGCTGTTGTTGGACCATCCTTGCAGTTGATGGATTTTGCGAGAAGTCTTGCTACTGTTGTTTTTCCGACTCCCCTGTCTCCGGAAAAAAGATAGGCCTGCGGAAGGTTTTTGGCTTTCAGTGCAAAGGTAATCGCCTTGAAAACCGACTCCTGGCCAACAAGGTCAGAAAACGTTTGGGGGCGCCATTTTCGGGCGAGGGAGATGACAGTTGACATGATCAGGGATCCAATCGGGTGGTCGGGTGGAGGCCCTCGGAGGGAGACCAGGTGATTCCGGGGCACACTGAGTATTCCGTTACCGTTGCTTCCTTCCGGACCTGGCGGAGTTCACGGCACTCTGTTGCACGGAGCCTGGCCCCCCCCGGAAGGTCTCCCGGTGACCCAGGGGGAAAAATGGCGGAGAGAGAGGGATTCGAACCCTCGATACGGCATATTAACCGTATAACGGTTTAGCAAACCGCCGCCTTCAGCCACTCGGCCATCTCTCCATTCTTACTATTTATTCTAAAACGATCCGAAGATCCAAGTCAATGCTTTTCACAGATCAGACCAGGGCGATTGAATGAAAATAAGCATGACATCATATTGACAAACTCAAAGATTTA
>DAHXNK010000128.1:0-493 GCA_027365415.1 Acidobacteriaceae bacterium | reverse complement strand
CCCAAAATAACTCTTTTAGAGGACAAGTATCTCGTTAGGATATTCTAAACAGGACGAAAACACAAGACATAACCGGGACAATCAAGCTTTTGATAACAGGGGAAACCGGAAGACTAACGTGTACCGCTTGTAGTGAAAACGTTTTCCGCTTTTTTTTGTTTCAGAACTCTATGAATATCTCCTTCCGGGCGGGAGTCGGGGAGTTGTTTACGGTATGTTTTTGGTTCTCGCTTGCATCCAGAATGGGATGGTGAATTGGTTTTGACGAATGGCCATGATTTTGAATTTTAGGATCATACTTGCCGAGAACAACCCAAGAAGATGGTTTTGTTTTCCTGGATTGCCTCGATTTCCATCAGAAGGGAGAAGAGGTTGTGCGGGAGATTCCTTGAAGGCTTTGACTCCATGGGGAAGTTCTCATGACATCTGATGAAGATTGTCCGTTTGGAGAAGGTCTAGTCCTCAAGGAAACGGGAGCTTGCTGATACGGCTT
>DAHXNK010000127.1:1130-1587 GCA_027365415.1 Acidobacteriaceae bacterium | reverse complement strand
GGGACATTATGAAAAAGCATCCCCAGCTTGGGCACTCCATCCTCTCAAGAAGCAAGGATGAGGTGATTAGAGGTTTGTGTTCAACGGTCTGCATCGAGCACCATGAAAGAAAAAATGGAACGGGCTATCCTTACGGGATCGACCTCAAGGAGTTGAATCCGGTTTCCCGCTCCCTGATGGTTCTCGATATTTATGAAGCCCTCACAGCCGGTCGCGTTTATGCAAGCCCTCTTTCTCCTGCAAAAACGCTTGCTTATCTTCTGGAGACCGAAATCCATCATCTCGATCCGAAGGCTATCGCCGAACTGATCCGGATGATCGGCGTCTACCCGGTTGGTTCTTTGGTTGAACTTACCGACGGGAAGATCGCAATGGTCTCCGAATACAAGGATCCTGACACGCGCGCAGGGGAAGTCAATCTACTTGTTCTTTTTTCGAGCATGGCGGTCCCGGTTGC
>DAHXNK010000127.1:0-1120 GCA_027365415.1 Acidobacteriaceae bacterium | reverse complement strand
GAAAGGGTTCCATGACGCTCATCCATCTCCGCCAGAAGAGCCACATCGCCAGGACCAAACACCCTCTGAAATCCACGTCTGGGTGTCTGATATCCCAATCTCACCGCTCCCGTCTTCTGGAATTGCTGGACAAGCCGGGTCATCTGCTGGCGGGAGAGTCCGGTCATCGCTTCAAGGTACCGAAGGATCACTCCCTTCTCCTTCCGGGCAAGTTTGTCATACCCAAACCGGGTCAACGTCCGTTGCACCAGAGGATACCGTTCCTCCCTGGAAACCCGGAACAGCTCATCCGTTCCCTTCAAAAACTCTTCTATCTGCGTCAGCGTCTTCAGCCTCGCGTCGTCCATATTGATCACCATGTCATCCATAATAAACGATTTGCTCCCGTTTAGACTCATTCCTTGATGGAATCACGATGTCTCCTTCAGACTCATACCATTTTGGAAGAGGCTGATGCTTGCAAACAAAAGCCTCCGCCGATACAATCTCTCTTTGTCATTCTCCCTTCGTTTCATTCATTATTATGCTCGGGTGGCGGAACAGGCAGACGCAGCGGACTCAAAATCCGCCGACCTTACGGTCATAGGGGTTCGATTCCCCTCCCGAGTACCAATACCAGAGCCAATATTTAAAAAATAGCGTCCCGAATAAAACCCCTTTTGCCGTTCTCTTGCCGTTTTCATTTGAAAAATGCTACGATTTTCCTCAAGAAAATTATGGAGGAAAAAATGGCCTATTTCAGAAAACGAAGCGGGGCATGGGAAGCGACCATCAACAAAAAAGGCTTCGAGCGCACCTCCCGGACCTTTGACACGAAAGCCGAGGCCGAAGCCTGGGCGGCCGTCATTGAGTCAGAGATGGCCCGGGGCATTTTCATCTCCCGGCAGGAATCGGAAAAGACCACTCTTTCCGAAGCATTGGACCGGTACGAAAAAGAAATTTCCTCTTCTAAAAAAGGCTACAACCAGGAACGGAAACGGATCAACCAATGGAAACGGCATCCTCTGTCCATCCGATTTCTTGCTTCGATCCGGGGTGCCGATCTTGCCCAGTATCGGGACGAGAAAATTGCCGAAGGATATGCCTCCAACACCGTCCGCCTGAATCTCGCCATCATCTC
>DAHXNK010000126.1 GCA_027365415.1 Acidobacteriaceae bacterium | reverse complement strand
GCTGGCGTGCCGTGCGACCACGAACGGCAATGTTGTGCCACCCACAACCACCACGTACTGCCACATCGAGGATGCATCCTGCGCTGAAGGCGGCGCTCGCTTCCGCTCCATCCGACTCGAAACTGCTCAAAGCCCGATCTCGGTACTCGCCACCGATTCCCAGCGGGAGGCCAGCCGGCCGGGTGTCGTGCGGGCTCATGCCAGGTTAGAGAGCGGCGATCCTGGGAGTTGGCGGATCGACGATCATGTCGTGCTGCCACCACTGCTCGGTGCCGTCTGGACGGGTCACTGCCGGCCCGCCGTCCCGATGGAGCTGACCGTGCTGCCACCACTGCTCAGTACCGTCTGGACAGGACAGAGCCGGCCCGCCGTCCCGATGGAGCTGACCGTGCTGCCACCACTGCTCGGTGCCGTCTGGGCAGGTCACTGCCGGCCCACCGTCCCGATGGAGATGGCCGTCGAGTCGCCACACCCGGGTGCCATCACGTTCGATCGCCATCTCCGGCTGTGGTTGATCAGCCAGCTCGGTGTCGCTTTCGGGGTTGGCTTTGGCGGCGAACTGGCCACCGGTGGGCTGGCCTTGTGGCTGGCGGTTTGGGTTGGTTGCGTTCATGCCAAGTTAGAGAGCGGCGGAATCGGGATTTGGCGGATCGATCCTCTGGCCGTGTTGATACCACGACTCGTAGCCGCCCGGACGGACGAACGCAGGCCCGCCGCCCCGGTGGAGCTTGCCGTGCTGGGACCAGAACTTTGTGCCGTCCGGGTAGGTAACCGCAGGCCCGCCGCCCCGGTGAAGCTTGCCGTGCTGATACCAAAACTCGGTGCCATTCGGGTAGGTAACCGCAGGCCCGCCGCCCCGGTGGAGCTGGCCGTTGAGGATCCACCGTTCAGTGCCGTCCGGACTAACACTCTTCGTTGGCCGGGATTCGACTCCCAGCTCGACCTCCGACTCGGGGTTGGCCTTGGCGGCGAACTGGCCACCGGTGGGTTGGCCTTTCGGTTGGCGGTTTGGGTTGGTCGCTTTCATGCCAAGTTAGAGAGCGGCGGAATTGGGATCTGGCGGATCAATCCTCTTGCCGTTCTGATACCACAACTTAGTGCCGTCGGCCCAGGTGATCGCAGGCCCACCGTCCCGGTGGAGCTGATCGTGCTGGTACCACTGCTCGGTGCCGTCTGCCCTGATGATCGCAGGCCCATCGTCCCGGTGGAGCTGATCGTGCTGGTACCACCGCTCGGTGCCGTCGGCCCAGGTGATGGCAGGCCCACCGTCCCGGTGGAGCTGATCGTGCTGGTACCACCGCTCGGTGCCGTTCGAGTAGGTGATCGCAGGCCCGCCGTCCCGGTGGAGCTGATCGTGCTGGTACCACTCCTCAGTGCCGTCGGCCCAGGTGATCGCAGGACCATCGCCCCGGTGCAGCTGGCCGTGTTGATACCACTTCTCCATGCCATTCGGGTAGATCACCGCAGGCCCGTCGTCCCGGTGGAGCTTGCCGCTGAGATGCCACCGCTCAGTGCCGTCCGAACTAACGCTCCTCGTTGGCTCGGCTCCCAGTTCGACCTCGGCCTCGGGGTTGGCTTTGGCGGAGAACTGGCCACCGGTGGGTTGGCCTTTCGGCTGGCGGTTTGGGTTGGTCGCTTTCATACCAAGTTAGAGAGCGGCGGAA
>DAHXNK010000125.1:1291-1953 GCA_027365415.1 Acidobacteriaceae bacterium | reverse complement strand
AGAAAATGCTTCCAGGCCAGCCGCGTTTTGGCTTCCAGATCCCCCCAGAAGCCCTCCTTCAGATCGACAAGGAAGTGTTGGAAATGTTCCGTGATGGTTGTAATCTTCGCCATGGGTGTAAGTCTCCTTTTTTGGAATCGGCTTCAGCTCATCAGGCCAAAGCCAACTTACACCCTCTCGCCTTTTACACAACCGAATTTACGTCACCACAAAAAACACTCCTTTATCTATCCTAGACAAACCGATAAAGACGATTCTCTGTCGCAAATGTAATTTTTCGCAAATGTAATTTTTAAAATTCCTCTTGCTTCATTTCTCACGCCGCTTACGAAAGACCACGCGGATCTTTTCGCGCCAGCGTTCGTCGAGCGCGATCAGGGTCCAGTCCACATCGGGCGAGATATAGCGCAGCACAATTTCTGTCGCCGGGTGTATGCGCAACGCAGGCGCGACCAGATAGAGCAGCGGCGCATCCGGTCGGAGCGTCTTGCCGGGAAAATATCCGAAGCGCTCCAGATCGCTGGTGGCCTCTGCAGAAAGTTTTGCGGTCGCCGATGGGTGATGGTGTCGCCGCACGCGCACCCAATAATCCAACGCCTGTAGCGCGAGATGCAGGTCCTCGTCCGCCTTGATCTCGATCACGACCAACCGACCATCGCGCC
>DAHXNK010000125.1:0-1281 GCA_027365415.1 Acidobacteriaceae bacterium | reverse complement strand
AGATCGAGCACCGCGCGGTCCGCCGCAGCGAATGCCGGCACCTGTGCGTAGACAGGCTGCGCTTCGATCATGGCATCCAGGGCGTCTGGCGCACGGCGCAGCATCGATTCCAGCCAGCGCTCGGGTTGCTGACGATAGAGTGCGTCGCGTTTGTCGCCACTGGCCCGTCTGCGAAGAATGAGTTGCGCGACATACTCTCGAAGCTGCGGTGCGGAGTCTTCGGTCAGCGGCGTTGCGTTCGCTCCACTGCCGAAGATAATTTCCTCCGAGCGAGCAAAACTGTTTTCTGCCACGCTGCTGCGTGCGCGCGCAAACTCCAGCCCATGCCACAGCAGACCCACCTCACTTCCGCTGCGGATGACCACTTCCATCTCCCCCGCTGCATCGGCTGGCAGCAGCGCCTGGACGCGTCGAACAGCCGAGCGAAAGCGTTCTTCCGCAGCCAGCGTGTTGGGCGCATGGACCAGATGCGTATCGAGATTTCCTTGGTCCGGATGGTCGCGGAGATACAGCTCTTCTGCTTTTTCGTCGAGTTCGTACATCTCCCACTTCGCAGCGCCGGGGTGCATCCACGCGAGCCGCGCCGCAGTCACGGCGGACTTGCCTCGCGGAAGGACCAGCCGCAGACCTTCCACCATGCGTCGGCCTCCGCTCTGCTCACGGCAATGGTGCAGCCACAGCACGCCGAGCGTCAATACACCATCGATGAGCGCTTGCGACTCCTCACCATTTACGGCAATCACTGCCCAGGCCGAGTTGCCGCGCACCAACATGCCGCGCGCATAGGCAGGGCCAAAGCTGCGCTCCAGGTCCATGGCGGTGCGTAGAGCTTCGACTTTGTAGTCTGGAAAATAGCGCGGCAACAGTCGCTCCAACAGTGGGATAAACCGTGTGCGCGTATTTTCTCGTTGCGAGGGCAGGCGGCGCTGCTGCGGTTGCAACTCCATCGTCTGCAGCTTGGTTTGGCCCATCCGCAACACATGCAGCCGCAGGCCAGCCTTGCGCACGGTGATGTCTACGACGTGCCGAATTAAATTGCGCTCTTCCGACCAGACATGCAGCACGCAATGGCCATGCTCCGCGGCGACGGCGGTGCGGGCGAGACGAAGATCGAACAGGATGCGACCACCCTCCAACAGCACAGCCGCCGGATGGTCGTCGAGAAACGTCTGGACCTGTAGCGCTAGTTGCTGTGGGTCGGGCTGTGGAGCGGCCTCACCGATAGCTCCGTCTACCATTCCATCCGCTCACGCAGGGCCGTGAGGTGCGCGGTGTGGTGCC
>DAHXNK010000124.1 GCA_027365415.1 Acidobacteriaceae bacterium | reverse complement strand
AGGCCATTGCTTATTTTTTGGAGATTTCGTGGGCGAAGCCCACCCGTTGGCATAGCCGCCGGGTTGTGAAACCTCCTGAGGGGTTCGATCCAGCGACGGGTCGGATACGGCACCGGCTTGCGCCAACGCTCATTCGCCACATCTGCCAGAGTCTGGGCCGCGAAACTACAAGCCTGTTGCCAGACTGTCCCTGCCCAATTTTGTTTTCAGCCAGTTTTCAAAGACCATCCACTTTTGGAACCTGCCCCCTTGTTGTACCTGATGCAGCCCGCGCAGGGCAATCACAATGCTGGCATTTTCATCCGCATTGGCGCGATGTCCACATTGCAGGCAAAGAAAAACATCTTGCAAGGGATTTCCCTCGGCATCTTTCTTCGGGCGATTGGCGCGATCTTTATACCCACACTTTGAACAGGTCTGCGAGGTGTATGCCGCCGGAACTTCCACTGGTTCGGGCAATCCCTGTCGTTTTGCCTTGTAGGTAAGCATCTGTTGCAGCTTCGTGAACTGGCTCTGTTTGAGAAACCCGCTCATCGTCACCGCATTGATTTTCTCGATCACTATTTGCGAACGATGCTCCACGGCTTTTGCGATGACCGCGTTGGCGTACTCGCCCAGAATGGCATCCGCACGCAGGCCGCGCAGACGGAAGCGATTGCCGCGCTTGCCCTTCTTCTGGATTCCACGCCTTTGTTGCTCTTTGATTTTCTGCTCGTAGCGCTGCATCTCCGCAGCAAAGGCTGCGCCGTCCAGATTCAATCCAGTTTCGCGCAGCGCTCCATCCATGTCGAGAATACTGGCTGCGCCGATGATGGCCGCGCCCCGATCGATGCCCAGGATGGTTTCCACGGGCAATCGTTCGGGAGAAAAGCGAAAGGAGACATGGATAAAAAAGCGGTACTGGCCTTGCTCGTCGCGCCGGACAACCAGCTTGGCGCTCTGCGGCGAACCTTGCCGCAGATACTTTTCCTCGTGAAACTCCCGACCCATGGCAAGAGGAAGAATCACTCCAGGATATTTCTTGCCGCATAAATCCTCGCCCGTTTTTATGTCGGTAAATCCCGGCTCCAACGTCTTTTTCTCATAGTGGCGATGATCGGGGGAAAAGAGCTTGAGCAGGCAATAATAGCGGTTATCCTTCCGAGCCAGCAGAAATCCACGGCCAAATTCACAATGGGTAAACTCAATGGGCCTGGGCAGCGGCTCCTCTGTCTTTCGCAGCAATTGCGACAAGGCTTTGGTGGCCGCGCGGGCGGTGAATATACGCTCCAGACGATGCGCCACACGCGGATGCCCCTTTTCGCGCTCTTTGTCGATCTTTTCCTGATGCTCAGGACTGGGCGCAAACTCCGTTTGCAACAGCACATCTTGATAGGATTGGCGGTATTCCTCCTCAGTCATACTCTCCAGCGCAGAGAGCGTGGGAGGATTGGCCTTGTTTTTGCCCTTGTAGTTTTTTTGCAGATAGCTCATCAGCGCTGCGGTAACGTCCGCAAGCGCGTAATCGCGTAGCGGAGCCAGATTCCAACCCTTGCGCGTCAGGGTTCGGACGTATTTGCTGGTGACAAACCCATTGGGTTGGGACTGTCCCTTGGCATTTGGATTCCCCAGACAGTTTTTCTGGAGCGCATCAGGGTCGGCCAGTGCTCTCTCCAGAGTCTCTTTGACCATCCGATGGTAACTGCACATTGTGGAGAGAAGCATCGCCTGCTTATGACGACTGGGATTGTGAACCTCGAACCGCGCCGTCTGGAACGCTTCGACTGCTTTTTCCACCATGCGGGGAATTATACCTATGGCTCAAATCCCGGCCACTCTGCGCGTTGCTTCGGTACCAATCGGCACGCGCTCGACAATCTCCACGTTGAAGCCCTGCAGCGCGGGCACATGCGTGGGCGTGTTTGAGAGCAGACGAATCTTGCGAATCTGCAAGTCTGAAAGAATCTGGCCGCCCAGGCCCACCTGACGCAGCGTGCGCTGCTGGCGCTCGGCCTGGCCTTCGCGTTCGCGCAGATCGCGATGAAAAATCAAGCGATGCAGCGGCTCCGTCT
>DAHXNK010000123.1 GCA_027365415.1 Acidobacteriaceae bacterium | reverse complement strand
CTGCCCTGCAAGTAGGTCTGAAAGTGCAGCAGGATGCGTTCATACAACTGCGTCTGCGCCGCCGGGGTGTCCAGCGAATGCGTTAACTGCGGATATAGCAGCAGATCGTACTGCTTGTTTGCGGTAATCAGCGCCTGAATAAATTGCATGGAGTTCTGCAGGTGAACGTTGTCATCTCCTGTTCCATGCGCAAGCAGCAAGTGCCCATGCAGATGGCTCGCGCTGTTTACAACCGCATCTTCGCCATATTCCTGCGGATTTTTCTGCGGCAATCCCAGATACCGCTCCGTGTAGATGGAGTCATACAACCGCCAGTCTGTGACCGGAGCCACCGCAACGCCTGCGGCAAAGCGATCGGAGTGTGTCAGCGCGTAGAGTGTAAACGTTCCGCCCCAACTCCAGCCCCACCAGCCCAGCCGCTTCGGATCAATCTGCGGATATTGCGCGAGTACCTGATCGAGCACCGCAAGCTGATCTTGCATCTGCACCGGACCAAAGTTTCGATAGGCTGCCTCGGCAAATATGCGGCCCCGGTTGCCCATTCCGCGATTATCCACATGGAGAACGCCGAAGCCATGCTGCATCAGAAGTTGATCAAACAGAGTGTCCTTCTTCCATTCGTCGCGAACCGTCTGTGCATGAGGGCCGCCATACGGATTCACAATCAGCGGCACGCTGGCTACGCCGCTGTGATCTGGAGGCAAAAGCAGCGTTCCATAGAGGGTCGTTCCGTCGGCTGCCTTGCCAATGATCTCCTTCGGTGCCACCATCGGAATGCCGTCGAGTGAGCGCGCCCGCCAAAATGGATGGCAGCCAATGTGTATCGTGCATACGCTGACCACGGGTGGCTGCATTAGGCTGGATGCGCTATCAACGTAATGGGTTCCACTCGCATCAAACGTAATTTGATGAACCCCATGCATCGTGCTGAGCATTTTCTGGTTCGTTCCATCCAGTTGAACCTGCCACAACATTTCTTCGCGTGGGTCACTTTCGTTGGAGGTGTAATAAACCGTTCCATCCTTCTCATTCACGCCAGCGACACTTAGAACCTCCCAATCGCCGCGCGTCAATTGTCGCTTCAGTCGGGCATCGCTCTGTAGCGGGTGCTGCCGATCATAGGTATACACGTAGATATGCGTATGGCCGTCTCGCCAACTCGTCCACAAAAATCTTCCCTGCGGAAGAAATTCAATATCGTAGGATTCATCCAGAAAGCGATGGGCCGTCTCCGTGAGCACGCGCCGTGCGTTCCCTGTCGCAGTATCGACGAAGTAGAGTGCGCGGCGCTTGTGGTTACGGCGCAGCAGTTCCACCCACAGCGTTTGGCTGTCCAGCCAACCAAAACGCGGAACGTAGTCGTTGCCAACAGAGATGGGCAGCCGCAACCAGACGGTATTTCCTCCCTTGAGATCAACAACGCCCACACGCGCGGTGGGATTTGGATCGCCGGGTTGCGGATAGCGTTGCTCCTCGACCGTGCTGTGTCGGGAAATCCAGTCGGTCAGCGGGTACTGCGGCACCGCCGATTCATCCATCTGCAAATACGCGATGTGCTGCGAGTCTGGCGACCAGAAATAATTGCTGCGAACGTCCAATTCCTCTTCGTAGACCCAGTCCACCTCGCCATTCAGCAGCGCGCGGTTTTGTGTCGTGGTCAGCGCCATCTCCCGCTTGCCGTCGAGGAGCAGAATGTGCAGATTATGCTGGCGCACAAATGAGAGCATCTGCCCGTTGGGGGAAAATTTCGGATCATCTCCACTGCCTGCTCCGGTGTCCGCCAATTTCTGGCCCGCGCGCGTGGTCAGATCGTGGAGCCATATCTCGCCCGTGGCATCGAACAGTAAGTGCCCGCCATCGGGCGTCCAGGAGTAGATGGATTCTCCATACCGCGCCCGGTGATCCAGGTCGCGCACATCGTTCGTCTGCGCATACAGGGAACGGATTGTTCTGCCATCGACCAGCGTTGTTGCGATCCCGGTCGCCGATTGCACCGCAACCACATCGCCGGGCTGCCCATGCTCGCTATCCTTCGCAAGATAGCTGACTGTGCTGCCATCGGGACTCCACAGAAAATCCTTTGGCGGTGTGCCGACAGGCTTGCCATCTCCCCGAAAAATCTCCGCAACTGACAGCGACCTGCCGCCGCCGTGGGGAGCAGCCTGCTGTGCCAACGCCAAACCAGAAAGGCTGGCCAGCAGCCCCATTGCAAGAAATCGACGCATTGTTTCAAACACTCCTAAACATTGGTTGTCACATTGGACTGCCCATCAACATAGATCGTTGCTAGGACACTTGCCCCTGCATATTTCCAGAAATGCTCATTCTAGCGCCCTGAGTCATTCATTCTTGGTACAAAGGTATTCTCCCGACCGGAGCAAAGCGGAGTGGGTCGGTTTGAGTTTGATTTGAAGGGGACGGGCTTCAGTCCGTCCATACCTCCTGCAAAAAGAATGCGGCTTTAGCCGCTGAGGGATGGTCTGTTCTCCTTTGTGGACTAAATCTGAATCTCTCTAATGCAGGACAATGTCTCCGCCATGTGTGCGCCCTTTCATCAGGAAAACCAGAGGAATCATCAACGCGCAGCCTGCGGCCAAAACGGAGAGCACGTCGAGATACGACAGCAAAGAGGCCTGTTTCAGCATCTGGTTGTAAATGT
>DAHXNK010000122.1:447-2788 GCA_027365415.1 Acidobacteriaceae bacterium | reverse complement strand
GAACTGGCCCGCGATCCTGCAGCAGCGGACAAGGCGCTGGATGCAGCCGAGACCGCAGCCCAGGCGCTGTGGAGCGCGCTCGACGGCGTGGAGCGGTTGAGAATGCAGCGCATGGCGAATTAGTTTTCGCCGTCTGGAAATTCGGGTGCCCCATCCTCGCGCCGATTCTGGCGCTAGGGTGGGATGAAAACATCACACCTTACGAGCAACCACCACACGCGGAATGCTCTGCAGGTCCGGGACAAATTCCAACGCATCCCAACCCTGGAGCAACTTTTCAATGGCGCTTTTCTGGCCGTGGCCGATCTCCATCAGCAGCCATCCACCGGAAGCAAGCAAATCCTTCGCCTCGACAATCAAGCGCTGATATATTTCCAATCCAGTCGCCCCGGCAAACAGGGCCAGCGCAGGCTCAAACTCGCGGACCTCCCTGGCCAGCGACGCGCGTTCGGACAGCGCGATATACGGCGGATTCGACACCACAGCGTCGAAGCGTTCGCCCACAACGGCGGCCAGCAAGTCCGATTGCAAAAAATGAATGCGCTCAGTCACGCCATTCTGCCGAGCGTTCTGCTCCGCTACCGCCAGGGCCGCCGCGCTGATGTCGAGCGCAACCATCTGGCTGTGCGGCATGGCGTGCGCCAGCGCCACCGCGATGCAACCGGAGCCCGTGCCGACATCCACAATGCGTGGCGCAGAACAATTCTGCAACCGCGCAATCGCCGCCTCGACAAGATGCTCTGTTTCCGGTCGCGGAATCAGCACGTCTGGCGTGACGAGAAACGGGAGACCAAAAAATTCCTGCTCGCAGGTAATGTACTGGATAGGTTTGCCCTTGAGCCGCGCATTGATGAGCGATTGGAAGGTTGCCAACTGTAACTGCGTGAGATGCCGTTCCCGATAGGCGTAGAGTTCCGCATGGGGAATGCCGAGCACATGGCGAAGCAGCAGCGTGGAGTCAGCGCGGCTGCGCCCTTCGAGTTCCAGCGATTCGTCCAAAAAGGATTCTCCCCACTCGATGGCGTCGCCGATGCTCATCGAGTGGTCGAACATGCCTCTCATACGGCGGCCGAGTCGGACTTCAAACGCTCGGCCTGATCATGCACAATCAATGCATCGACGATGGGCTGCAGCTTGCCTTCCATCACCTCAGACAATTGATGGATCGTCAGGCCGATGCGGTGGTCAGTCAGCCGGTTCTGCGGAAAGTTATACGTGCGGATTTTCTCGCTGCGGTCGCCGGTTCCCACCATCTGCTTGCGTTCCTTGGCGAGCGCCTGCTGCTGTTTCTCCATCTCCATTTCATACAGTCGCGAACGCAGAACGCGCATACCTTTTTCACGGTTCTTGATCTGCGACTTTTCGTCCTGACAACTGACCACCGTTCCGGTCGGCAGATGCGTAATGCGCACCGCGGAATAGGTCGTGTTCACCGACTGACCGCCGGGGCCAGACGAGCAGAACGTGTCGATACGCAGGTCTTTCGCTTCCACCTTGACGTCAACATCTTCGGCTTCCGGCAGCACTGCGACGGTGACGGCAGATGTGTGGACACGGCCCTGCGTTTCCGTCTGCGGAACACGCTGCACTCGATGCACACCACCCTCATATTTCAACTGCGAAAACACGCGTTCGCCCTCGATGATGGCGATGACTTCTTTCATGCCGCGCACGCCGGACTCCGACATGGAAAGCACCTCCACTCGCCAGCGATGCAGTTCTGCAAAGCGGGTGTAGAGGCGAAACAGCTCTGCCGCAAATAGCGATGCCTCATCGCCACCGGTACCCGCGCGAATTTCAAGAATCACATTTTTGTCATCGTTGGGGTCTTTCGGCAACAGCAGCACGCGGATGCGCTCTTCCACGGCTGGCAACTCTGACTGCAACTGCGCGAGTTCTTCTTCCGCCATGGCGCGCATGTCCGCGTCCGGCTCGCTGGCCATCGCCTTCGCATCGCGGATGCCATGCTCAATGCGTTTCAGGTCGCGAATGCTATCCACGACAGCTTCCAGGTCGCGATGCTGCTTGGTGATCTTCTGATACTGCTGTTGGTCGGAGACCAGCGCGGGATCTGCCAGTTGCTGCGACAGGTCGTCGTATCGGCTTTCAATTTGTGTCAAACGTTCCAACATGGCGTATCTTCCATTGCTGAATTTTTATCGCACGCAACTGCGCGTGGAGGTATTGCAATTTCAATATGGAGGGAGATGCATTGCGTGAAATAAAGAGCAGCGGGGGCCGCTAATACAGCGTCTCACCGGAGGAACGAATTACGCGCGTGGAATGAATCGGCATAGCTCTCACTCCTTATGGTAGCGCGTTTTCAGAGAAACGGAGAGTC
>DAHXNK010000122.1:0-437 GCA_027365415.1 Acidobacteriaceae bacterium | reverse complement strand
GAGAATGTCCGTGAGAAGGGCTGTGCAACTCCGGCATAGCTTCTCCAAACGGCAGGCATCCATCTTCCACTTCACAGCCCGCCTCATCGCGCTTTTCAAATTGAATTGTAGAGTGGTGGATCTGAAAATGTTCGCGCAATTCATGGTTCAGGTCTTTGAGAATGCGGCGGCTCTCGGAAGGAGGAATGTCCGAAATGGTCACATGACAGGCCAGCGCATTCAGGTTGGAGCCAAGACTCCAGACATGCAGATCATGGACGCCGCATACGCCGGAGACGGCCTGCATGGCGCTTCGAATGTCTGTGAGAGACAGGCTGTCGGGCGCGCCTTCCAGCAGAATGTTCAGCGTTTCCCGCACAATGGACAGCGACGACCAGAAAATAATCACCGAGATGATCAGAGACAGTACCGGGTCCACCCACTGCATTCCCGTCCAG
>DAHXNK010000121.1 GCA_027365415.1 Acidobacteriaceae bacterium | reverse complement strand
GTGCATTACGCCAAGGAACTGGCGCGCCATATCCACCTGCTGCTGGAGGGTGTATGCAATGTCGGGATGATCGGTTCGTCCGCAGCCCAGCAGGTCAATGGCATAGACGCGAAACCCATTCTGCGTGAACATCGGCATCGCGGGGGCCCAATCCTCCGCGCGCGATCCCAAACCATGAATCAGCAACAGCGGCGTGCCGCGCCCGCCCACAAAATAATGCACGCGATACGGCCCAACCTGCGCATATTCGCTGTGGATGCCATTCATTGCAAGCTGCAAGCAAATGCCTTGATCGACAACCCACATGGGCCGCTCGTACACCACAGTGGTGGCGAGAAATAAAGAGATAAGAACCCACAGCCCTAAATATCGCGCAGCACGCCGCTTCCTAGACCAGGGACGAGGGATCTTTGCCACAAGCGTTTCTGGCGGATTGTTCAACGTGGCCATCATTCTGTCATCTTGTTTGTCTTGGTCGTCTTGGTCGTCTTGGTCGTGTGCCGGCCCAAACAGGTTCAGCGCAGGTGCCTGCCAAACTCCTCGTCGAAAACGACGCGAGAGCGCGCAAAGCGTCCGCCATTGGGCTTATCCGCGCCTTTCAGGTGGCCGATGGCCAACAGCGCGACCACATGGTAACTCAGTGGCAACCTCAAAACCTCGCGGACTTTTTCCTGTTCAACGCCTTCCATCGGAGCCGTATCGTAGCCGAGCGCTTCGGCCATCAGCAGCATGTGCGTAAAGGCGATCATCACCTGTCGGTTCAGCCACATGGCCATGTTGGGATGATTCGACAAATACCCGGGAATGCTTTGACGAGCCTGCTCGGAATAGCTTTCCGACATGCCGCCCTCTTTGCCCAGCCGCAGCATCTCGTCCAAATCTCCATTGCGCCAGCCATCGGCATCGCCACAGGCGACGATCATAGCCGAAGCCTCCTCAATCTTGGCCTGATTGAAGCTGGCCAGACGCAGACGCTTTTTTTGTTCCGGGCTGCGAACGACGACAAAACGCCACGGCTGCATGTTGTAACCGCTGGGCGCGTGCAGCCCGGCATCGAGAATCTTCTTCAGGTCTGCCTCTGGAATTGGAGTACCATCAAAGCTCGGCGTAGCTCGACGTTCTGCGATGATATGAGAAAGTAATTTTTCCTTCGTTGTGCTCATGCGTTCCACGTCACTCCCTTGCTGAGATTGGCTCTTGCTGTCGTGTCGATCCAGTCGACTCCCGCACTGCTGAAGATATCATGCAGCGCAACGAAGCGACAGATTGCCTCATGGGATTTGTTGCATGGGAAGTTCAATTCCGAACGGAGCTTGACCGGGAACAACAGCGTAGACCCAAAGCCCATGAAAGGCATCTTTCAATTCTGGATGCGCCTGCAACATGGCCTGCATGACGGCGATATTCTGCCGACGCGCTGCCGTCAGATTGTTTGCGTCTTTTCCGTTGCCTGCCGCGTTGTAATGGATCACGAGATCGAGTCCACCAAGATCACCGCTGGTTCCAATTTGCGTAATCGCAAAGCTCTGCCCTTTTGCGGAGAGCTGCATGGGCTGCGCTCCGGGCAAGCCTGCGGGCTGCGCGGACTCCTGCTCCTGCGCCAACTTGTCCAGATTTGTGCTGCTCAGATAGTCCGCAGGCGCGGCCAGATAATGCGCGGTCTCATCGTAAAAATACGCGTTCCATTTCTCATTTTTGCTGGCGTATGCGCGAGCTTGTTTCCAGTACCACACGCTATCGTGACCATTGATCGTCAACGGGCGAAAAGAAAATCCAGCCAGCTTCCATTTCCCTTTCGCCTCCGCAAAGATGGCCGCAATCTGTTGCGGATTCAACACGCCCGTAGCATGGACGAGCGCCAAAGCATATCGTCCCTGCGGCAGCGATCCCAAGGTGAGCACCACGCGCTCTGGGTGATTGAACACGCCGCAGTAAAAGCGCACCGACGCTTCTTCCGGCTTCAAATTCGCTGCATCCAACAGATACAAATTGTCTACCGTAAAGGTTGCGTTCGTCACTATGGGGGCAACATCGGAAACAGCGTGCAGGATGCCCGTAGCATCGGCAGCCACTTGTGGCGCAATGTCCGCCTGGAGCGCCTGCGTATCGTTTGCAGCAACGCGATGCGACAATTGCTGACTCACCGCGATCAGCGCGTTGCGCTCCGCCTTTTGCATCTCCGCCTGCGTGGTGCAGGTCTGGCCCCGCAATCCCGCGCCCGCGCCAACCAGCAGAAGCGCGCACGCGATGGCCGAGAAGCGTTTCGAATTTCCTTGAACCTTGCAGCGCATCAGCAAATCTCTCTTCTCCCCGTCCCATACAAAACACTGCTAGTCTAGTACACAATGTCAAAGGTCATGCGCGAACGTTGTTTCTGGAGACAAAGCCTCCTGTATCTGCGCCTTCTGGCCTTTGCCTGTGTCGTGTCTGGTTGCAAGAAATCTCCCGTGAAGCCGAAGACCCTTGGGCCGAAACATGCTACAAGCGCGACCTTGCGCGCAGGCGGCGCTGCATCTTCCAAACCATCTGCGACTTCCACAATATCCTCGCACTCCAAGACGCGCCCCCATGCCTATCGCCGCGTGCAGCGTCGCGTCGCCAAACATGCAGCCAAGCCAGCGCCAGCGCCCGCTCCGCCGCCAGTTGCGCCCGCAGCGCCCGTGTATCCCGTATACCCGATTCCTCCGGCGCACCAGCCAGCCGTGCCCGCCAACGTCCAGTACATCAACCATCAACTCACCATCAAAGCAAAGAATGCCAGCCTCAAGCAAATCCTTGCGGAAGTGACACGGCTAACCGGAATGACGGTGGAGGGATTAAACAGCGATGTGCGCGTGTATGGCCAGTATGGGCCGGAAACGGCCAACC
>DAHXNK010000120.1 GCA_027365415.1 Acidobacteriaceae bacterium | reverse complement strand
GCTGACCTCGCAGCAAATTGATACGTTTCCTCAGTCGTATAACGTCGAGCAGTATGGCTACCATCCCAATGAGGTTGCTCTAACCTTCGATGACGGGCCGGATCCAACATGGACGCCGAAAATTCTGGACATTCTGAAGCAGAAACATGTCGTGGGAACGTTCATGGTGATTGGCGAGGAGGCTCAGGACAATATCGGCCTGCTGAAACGCTATTACCGTGAAGGCCACGAAATCGGCAACCACACCTGGACGCATCCCGACATCAGCGAGATCTCCACCCGGCAATTGAGTCTGGAGATGAACCTGACGGAGCGGCTGTTTGCCGCTGAGTTGGGCGTGCAGCCGTTGTACTTTCGTCCGCCCTACTCCATTGACCAAGAGCCGGACACGAATGATCAAGCCGCGCCGGTCGATCACATTCAGCAGATGGGCTACACCATCATCGGCGACAAGATCGACACCAACGACTGGGATGAGCATCCGCGCAAAACCCCGCAGGAAATTGTCAACAGCGTACTCGATCAGTTGAACATCATGCAGATCAAGCCGCAGTTTCGTGGCAGCATCATTCTGCTGCACGATGGCGGTGGAGACCGCTCCGTAACAGTAGAAAGCCTGCCCGTGCTGATTGATGCGTTGCGCGCGCACGGCTACAAGATCGTTCCCGTTTCTGCGTTGATGGGCAAAACGCGCGCCCAGGTGATGCCTCCGATTGCGCCGACGCAGCGCTGGCAGGCCCGCGTGGATGCCATTGCATTTTTCTTCCTCGCGTTTTTTCAGCATACCGTCATCCTGATCTTTTTTGTTGGCGATGTGCTAATGAGTGGGCGGCTGATTATTGTTGGACTCTTTGCCACGATTGACCGTTTCCGTCGGCGCAAGCTTCCCCCCGGAGCGGAGACCTATCGCCCGCAGGTTGCCGTGCTGATTCCCGCATTCAACGAGGAGAAGGTTATCGCACGCACCATCCGCTCCGTGATGAATTCCGAGTATTCGCATCTGCGCGTGATTGTGATTGATGATGGCTCAACCGATAGAACTCTGGAAGTTGCGCGCGCGGCCATGCCGGAGGCGTTGGCATCGGGCAGACTGACGGTTCTGACCAAGCCTAATGGCGGCAAGGCCGAGGCGCTGAACTTTGCGCTGGAGCAGGTGCTAGAGGAGGTGTACGTTGGCATCGACGCCGATACGGTGATTGCGCCGGATGCTATCTCGCGGCTGATCGTACACATGTCCGATCCTGCCGTAGGCGCGATTGCAGGCAATGCCAAGGTGGGCAACCGCGTGAACCTGTGGACGCGCTGGCAGGCGCTGGAATACATCACCAGCCAGAATTTTGAGCGGCGCGCTCTCGACCTCTTCAATGTTGTCACCGTTGTTCCGGGAGCCATTGGAGCCTGGCGCACGCAGGCGGTCAAGAGCGGCGGCTCCTACCATGTGAACACCGTGGCCGAGGATGCCGACCTGACCATGAACCTGCTCCAGCAGGGCTACAAAGTGATCTATGAAGATCGCGCGCTGGCGTTTACCGAGGCTCCCGACAATATGCGCGGCCTGATGCGTCAGCGCTTTCGCTGGTCTTTTGGAATTTTGCAGGCAGTCTTCAAGCATCGCATGGCCTTTGTGAAGCATCGAGCGATGGGATTCTTTGCGCTGCCAAACATTCTCATCTTCCAGATGCTGCTGCCCCTCTTTTCGCCGTTTATTGATCTGATGTTCGCCGCCGGAGTGGTGAACTACGTGTACGAGCACTACTTCCATCCAGAGGCAGCCAGCAGCGCCAGCTTTGAGAAGCTGGTGGCGTATTTCCTGGCGTTTTTGATTGTGGATTTTCTGGCCTCCTCGCTGGCCTTTGCGCTGGAGCGGAAGCATCCGGCCAACAAGGGCGATGGCTGGTTGCTCTTCCATATCTGGATTCAGCGCTTCACCTATCGGCAGGTTTTTTCCCTGGTGCTGCTTAAGACCATCAAGCGCGCCATAGATGGACGCTCCTTTAGCTGGGAGAAGCTGGATCGCACGGCCAAACTCTCTGCCAGCACAGAGCGAGCCACGATGGGAAAGTAATCTGCTTCGGATTCGGCTACGGTCAAATTGCAATGCCGCTGGGACTGCATCTGGTCTACACTGGTGGGGTATGGCAACAGCGGTGGGCTGAAGAGCCTCCGTTGCATAGCACAGTGCGGGGGTGCGTTTGGCCAGAATTTTGTGTGTGGATGACGAAGCCGGGGCTGTGGGCTTGAAGCGCGCCATTTTGGAGCGCGCAGGGCATGACGTAACCGTGTGTTCGACGGCGCCGGAAGCGATTGCCTTATTGCTGACGGAGACCTTTGATGCCATCGTGACCGATTGGAAGCTGGGCGAAGACAGCGGGCGCGAGGTTTTGGTGGCGGCCAAAACGCAGAGCCACGTTCCCGTGGTCGTTGTTTCTGGATACTGCGCGGAGGCCTTTACCGCAGTGGAACCGCAGGCAGACCTGTATCTGGAAAAGCCCGTGGACCCAGAGGAACTGGTCGCCATTGTGAGCGCCCTGCTCACAGCGCCGGGGAAAAGCTAGCACGGGCTTTCTGCCTGTTTCGGCTTCAGTTGCGTGAGGGATTCTCCGGGTATAACCTTGAGTTGCCATGAAGGTTGTGCGCCAATTCGTGTTGATGCTGGCGGTGCTGTTGCCCCTGCTGGCTCCGGTTATGGCCTGCGCTCTGCCAAATGCGAATATGAGTCCGGCTGAAAACGCCTGCTGCCAGCAGATGCAGGGCCAGTGCGGAAACATGGACATGCCGACCTCGCACAACTGCTGCCACAAGGAAGTTCCCGCCGTGACGCACTGGAACGCGGCAATTCCGTTGAAGCCAGCAAACATTCAGATTGATTTGACCATAACTGCAGGTCTGACTCGCGCCATTCTTGTGCCGCTTCCCGCTGTCTCCTCTGATCGTGTGCAATGGATTGGGAGTACGCTGCCTCAATCTCCACCCTCTGCAATCTCCATT
>DAHXNK010000011.1 GCA_027365415.1 Acidobacteriaceae bacterium | reverse complement strand
GGCTCCCATTCAGATTCCGGTTGGGGCGACAGAGAGTCCGAACCCCAGCAGCAATTTTTCGCTCAATATGAATCTGAACTCCAGCACGGTGCCGGGCACGGTGGTTCCTGCACAGGTTACGCTCTACGATTCGCTGGGCAACAGCCATGTGGCGACCGTGGATTTCACGCAGGCGACGACACCCGCCATTGGAACATACTCCGGAGCTGCGGATACCTACACCTACACGGCGGGAGCGGCCTCAGATCTGATGATCTCGCCGACCAACTCCATCACGCTGGGCACCGCAACGCCGACCAACGTCGCCATTCCCGCAGCCGGAGAGACGCTGACGCAGATGGCGGCATCCATCAACAGCGCCAACGTTCCTGGTGTTACGGCATCGGTCAGCGGTGGAGGAACCACCTTGACGATAACGGGTACGGCTGCAAACACTTTGTCGGCGACGGTGCCTCTTTTGAATCAGGTAACGCCCAATACCTGGAATTACAGCATTGGACTGCCTGCAACCGACTATACCGGCGCGACTGCCAACACCACGGGAACCGTCACCTTCAACAGCAGCGGTCAGTTGATCTCGCCAGCCTCGAACGTCAGCGGTATCAGCTTTGCTGGCATGACCGATGGCGCTCAGAACATGAATTTTTCCTGGAATATGTACAACTCCTCTGGCAACCCGCTCCTTACCCAGGTGGCCTCGCCCTCAGCGGTGGCCAGCACCTCGCAGAATGGGTATGCCAGCGGCACCTATCAGAGCTTCAACATCGGTTCGGATGGCACGGTCTCCGTGCAGTTCTCCAACGGGCAGACCCAATCGGTTGGCCAGTTGGCGGTGGCCTCGGTGAACAACGAGCAGGGCTTGCAGCAACTGGGAGGCACCAACTATGCCACCACGCTGGCCTCCGGTCAGGCGACGGTGGGCGTGGCGGGATCGGGCGGTCGCGGCACCATCCAAGGCGGCGCGTTGGAGCAATCAAACGTGAACATCTCGAACGAGTTCTCCAACCTGATTGTGGCGCAGAGCGCATATCAGGCCAATGCCAAGTCGATCACCACGTTTGACACGATTGAGCAGGCCACCATCAGTATGGTGCAGTAACTCGCAGCAGGGCGCAGTCCTTCGCAACAGAAACCGGAGAGTAGCACGGAGCCGTCCATCGACCGCTTCGTGCTGCGCTCCCGGAACGCTATGCTCTTCGGCGCGCGCCGAAATCGCGGCAGGCAGCGAGGCTGTCGAGATTTTCAAGAATTTTCTAATCTTTCCCATCTAGATTCGGCACCTCTGCTGCACTCTAGCTTGTCACTATGGCGACGACACCCAAACCCAGCATTCTCAAGAATTCAGGCGCAAAGATAGGCGGCCCTTCTGCGGGAACCGAAGCGGCATCCTCCACCCCAGCGGAAATGTCCGGTAGCAAATCCGGCGGCTTGCTGCGCTGGCTGCTGATTGGCGGCGGCGCGTTGCTGCTGCTAGCTGGCTTTGCGGCGGGCGGTTTGTGGTGGAAGCGGCACCACAGTCATGGCAAGACATCCGCAGCACCAGCCAAGGCCGCCGTGGTGAAAGAGATCAAGCCTGCAGCGCCACCGACTACCGTCGAGATGTCGATGGATCCATTTGTGGTGAACCTGGCCGATGCCGGGGGACACAGTTATGCGCGCATTGGGTTGACGCTGGTTTTGCTGGCTCCCGCCGAAGCAAAAAAATCGGACAAGAAAAGTGAGGTTGCTGACGCTGGTCCTGACCTGAAGGCAGAGGCTCGCGACGCGATCATCACGCTGCTCAGCGAACAACAGGCGGCTGACCTTCTGGCTGCTGGTGGCAAAGAGCATTTGAAGCAGTTGATGCGACAGGCGCTTGTGGCGCGCGATCCGCGCTTGCAGGTGACGGACATTTACTTTACGGAATTTCTCGTTCAGTCCTGACGGTTGGAGTTCTGAGGGAAGAATACAACCGCCGCTGAACGAGGCCGACGCGAGAAGCGAGCGAAAGAGGAAAACAATGGAAGCCAGCAGCGCAAAGAAGACGGCAGGAGCCGAGACGGAGATCGCGCTGCAGCCAGGACAAGGCACCAATCATGCGTCGGGCGCAAGCAGCGCGGCGGAGGTGCGGGAGGATGCGGAAGATTTCGCCAAAGAGGTGGCCGAAAGTTCTCATGCCGGATGGCCCGTGGTCGATTGGTTGCCAATCACGTTGTCCATCGGCTTGCCGGTTCCAGCCTTTCGTGTGCGCGATCTTCTTATGCTTGAAGTTGGATCGGTGGTAGTGACGGAGTGGCCGAATGGAGACGACCTTCCACTCTCCGCAGGCGCGGTGCAACTGGCCTGGGTGGACGTGGAGACCGTCGAGCAGGAGATGGCTGTACGTCTGACACGATTGCTGTAGGCAAGCAACGAGGTGTGGTTTTTTCTAGGGACGCAAGATAGGAAGCCGAGCAATGCCAGCGACATGGACGTGGAATACATACATCGAGAATTTACTGTCGAAGGAAGCCCTGATGTCCTCCGCAGGTGAGGGGCCTGTTGCCCTGGAGGGAAGAGGCGCTCTGGAGGCAAAAAAAAGAGCGAAAAAAGCAGCGAAAAAAAATAAGGCGCAATCAGCCGGAGGCCATTTCCCCGTGCTGGCGCAATCGCCTTTGATGGCGCTGGGGCAGCGCGGCTGGCGCTGGCTGGTTGCGCGCTGCGCGGGAGGAGTTTCTGCGGCCACGCGACCTGACATGCGACTGGTCGGCCATCTGGCTCTGGGCGGACGGAAGACAATCACGCTGGTGGAGGTGGAAGGGCAGCGCTATTTGGTGGGAGGCGGGGCCGACAGCGTGACGGCGATTGTCGCGGTTGGCGCTGAAGAGGGTAAAAAAAATCTTCTCCCAGAAAATCTGGTCGCCGAAGACACTCCTGCCGCAGAGGACACGCGAGCCGTTGAGGAGTGCGCATGACTGTACTTGCCTTGATTCTGGCGGTTCCAAAGCCCGCGTTGTTGCCCAACGCCAATGGTCTGGAGATTGCCGGCAACGGAACCGTTCCCTGGACGATTGTCTTCCTGCTGACTTTTCTGACGCTGTTGCCAGCGCTGTTGCTGGCGATGACGCCGATGGTGCGTTTGTTGGTGGTCTTTCACTTTCTGCGTCAGGCGCTGGGCACGCAGACCGCGCCGAGCAATCAGGTGTTGATGGCGCTTGGCCTGATGATGACCTGGTTTTTGATGCAGCCGGTGCTGATGCAGGTGGATCACGATGCGGTGGAACCCTTTCGCATGGGGCAGATTGGCGGCATGGAGGCCATCAACCGTGGCGTTGAGCCGCCCAAGCATTTCATGCTGCATTATGCACGGGAAAAGGACTTGGCACTCTTTGCCTCGGCCACGCTGCCGGAGCGTCCGGCCAAGCCGGAAGACCTGCCCATGCGCGTGGTGGTTCCGGCTTACATGCTGTCGGAGTTGAAGGCCGGATTTCAAATTGGCGCGGTACTTTTTCTGCCGTTTCTGCTGGTCGATCTGGTGATTGCATCGATTACGACTTCGATTGGCATGTTGCAATTGCCGCCAGTCATCATCTCCACGCCGCTCAAGATTTTACTGTTCGTGATGGTGGATGGATGGAATCTGCTGGCGGGAACGTTGTTGAAGAGTTTTTAGAAAGGGAGAGACGATGGGGCCGGATCAAGTAACAGAACTGGCGCGGCATCTGCTGCTGGAAGCGTTCTTGCTGTGCGCGCCGCTCTTGCTGGCATCGGCGCTGGTCAGCGTACTGCTCAGCCTGGTGCAGACCTTGACTTCGATTCAGGAGCAGAGCATTACGACGGTGCCGCGCCTGGCTGTGATCGCCCTGGGTTCGGTGGTGGGAATGCCGTGGATGCTGCGTCAACTGGTCGAGTACACCATTCAGCTTTGGACGAATATGCATCGGTATCTGGGGTAAAGAAAAATTGGCGGAAAGAAGAAAACATCGAAGCTGTTTGACACGCAAGCCCACAGAAAAGAGCCAGTCCATTCTGGCGCGATACAGATAGGAAGTATTCATGCAGGACTGGAGCCAGTTTTTGATCGCAGCCGTGCTGGTGATGATCCGGCTCAGCGGCTTGATGGTCTTTGGCCCCATCTTCTCCTCGCAGGCGATTCCCCCGCAGGTCAAGCTCGGCTTTGTGGTGGCGCTGACGGTGTTGTTGGTTCCGGTGGCAGCCACGCAAAGCGCTGGGCCGATGACGCTGGGTCTGGCTTCGGTGGCCGGGGAGTTGGGCGTAGGTTTCATCTTTGGATTTTCTCTGCGCATGTTGAGCGAAATGATTGTCTTCGCCGGACAGTTGTTGGGATTTCAAATGAGTTTTTCTCTGGTCAATGTGCTTGACCCCAACTCTTCGGTGGAGACGCCAATACTCAGCCAGATGCTTTCTCTGATCGGGAGTTTAGTTTTGTTCTCTGCCGGGTTGGATCGCACGTTGCTGGCCGCCGTGATGCGTTCCTTCGTGATCGTTCCTGCGGGCCAGGCACTGGTGCCAGGGCGAACGGGCGTGGTGTTGATCGGCATGGTTGGGGGCGTTTTTCTGGCGGCGGTGCAACTGGCCGCTCCGGTTCTGGCGGCCACGATGATGGTGGATATTACGGTGGCGCTGATGGGGCGACTTTCGCCGCAGTTGCCGGTTTTGTTTGTTGGCCTGCCCCTAAAAACATTGGTTGGATATGTGGTGTTGATTGGCTCGCTCGGCATCTGGCCTCGGTACATTGAGGCGCGTTTTACTGGCCTGCTGAATCCGGCCATGCAGTTGGTGATAGCCTCCGGGCCGCACAGGTAAAGAAATATCGCAGGCGAAAACGAAACCCGCAGGCGTTGACAGGGAAACGATATGGCAGGCGAGAAGACAGAAAAAGCAACCCCGCATCGCAAGCAGGAGGCGCGCAAAAAGGGCGATGGCGTGCGCAGCCGCGAGTTGACTAGCGCGCTGGGAACGCTGGCTGGCGTGTGGGTGCTTGGCTCTGTAACTGTGCCGTTTGTCATTGGCTGGCGCGGAGTGTTGGAGCAGTCCCTCCTCTTTAGTACACATGTTGATCTGAGCGTGGGACAGGGCTTGGTGATGTCCGATCTGATGCGGAGTTGTCTGGCTCCGCTCTGGTTGCCGGTGGCTCTGGTGCTGACGGCGACGCTGGTGGCGACGCTGGCCGTCGGCATCGCGCAGAACGGAGGCCTGCAGTTCAACGCCGAGGTGCTGATCATGAAGCCGGATCGCATCAATCCGGTGACGAATATGAGCAATCTGTTTTCCCTGCGCTCGATGGCGCGACTGGGAAAATCCATGATCCCCGCGTCGTTGGTACTCTTTGTCGGGCTGGTGTCGGTGGAGCAGGATGTGCTCGCCTTGCCGGTGCTTTCGCTGGCTCGCATTCCGGCGCTACTGCACGCGCTGTATCACACGCTGCTGGTCTCCAGCGCGATCTTTCTGAGCTGGTCGGCGCTGGATTATCTGGTGGAGTGGCGGAGCTGGGAGCAGCGCCTCAAGATGAGTCGCGATGACATGCGCGATGAGTACAAGCAGACTGAGGGCAATCCGCAGATTCGCAGCCGTATTCGTTCCATCCAGCGCCAGATGCGCCGCCGCAAGCAGGATACCGATGTGCGTGCCGCCAGTGTGGTCATCACCAACCCCACGCATTATGCGGTCGCGCTTTCCTTTGACTTTGAGACCATGATGGCGCCCAAGGTGCTGGCTAAGGGACGCAACCTGCAAGCCGAGCGCATCAAAGATACGGCGCGCTGGGCGGGCATTCCAATCATCGAAAATCCTCCGCTGGCCCGTTCGCTCTATCGCAGCGTCGAGCCGGGGCAATCGATTCCGCAGGATTTGTATGCGGCGGTTGCCGCCATTCTGGCCTTCCTCTATCGCCAGCGGATGCAGGAGAAGGCGCGCGAGGAGGAAAAGCGGCGCGCCCGCGAACACTATCGGGGCCATGCGCCACAGCAATCTGCGCGCGCTCGAAGCGGGCAGGCAGGCGCAGCGCCTCCGATGCAAGCGCCGTTGCTGGCGGCAGAAAACAATGGGAACAGGGAAGGTCGCGATGGCTTGCATGGTAGCGGGAACAATGAAGGAGAGAACGCATGAGCACGCAAGTGGTGGTTCAAAATCCGCTGAAAGCGCCTCCCGGAGTGCCGCAAGGTGCCGGAGCTGCAGGGTTTCTTGGGAAGTTTCTGACGCCAGAGGCCAGTCGCCGCCTGCAGGAGATGTTGCTGCCAGCCGCGGCCATCAGCATGGTGCTGGTGATGCTGATTCCGCTGCCCGCCTTTGCGCTCGACATGCTTCTGTCTCTGTCCGTTGCGGCTTCCATCGTGGTCTTTCTCTCGGCAGTGCAGTTGCGCCGCGCGGTGGAGTTCTCCGTTTTCCCAACGCTGCTGCTGTTGCTGACGCTCTTTCGGCTCTCGCTCAACCTTGCCTCCAGTCGCCGGATTCTGCTGCATGGCTACGAGGGCACGCAGGCCGCCGGACAGGTGATTCAAGCCTTTGGACAGTTTGTTGTGGGCGGCAATTACGTTGTAGGCTTCGTGCTCTTTCTGGCGTTGATTGCCATTCAGTTTTTGGTGGTTAGCCACGGCGCAGTGCGCACGGCGGAGGTGACGGCGCGCTTTACGCTCGACGCTCTGCCGGGCAAGCAGATGGCTATTGATGCCGATCTAAATGCGGGGATGATTAACGAAGTTACCGCGAAGAAACGGCGCGATGCTATCGCCCGCGAAGCGGAGTTTTATGGCGCGATGGATGGCGCGGCGCGCTTCAATCAACGCGATTCTCTGGCCACCATTCTTATCACCACGATCAACATCTTTGCCGGATTGCTGATTGGGGTCTTTCAGCAGAACATTGCCATTGGCGAGGCGCTTAAAACCTATACCGTGTTGACGGTTGGCGACGGTCTGGCCACCATGATTCCGTCGCTACTGGTTTCTGTGGCTGGCGCGGTGGTGTTGACGCGGGCCTCTTCCTCCACCGGATCGCTGGGCGGAGAGATTGGATCGCAACTGCTGCGGCGGCGGAACACGCTCTGGATCGCCGCTGGACTATTGACGGTGATGGCGATGATTCCCGGCCTGCCCAAGCTGCCCTTTCTGCTGCTGGGGCTTGGCCTAGGCTATATCGCCTACAAGATGCCAGATACTCCGATGCTGAGTGAGGCCGAGATGGTGGCGGCGGAGGCAGCAGAGGCCAAGCCCACGGAGGCGGCCAAGGCGGAAAATCTCGCTTCGCTGTTGCAGATGGACGATCTGAGCCTGGAGATTGGCTTCCAGTTGATCCCGCTGGTCGATGAGAAACAGGGTGGGCAGATGTTGCAGCGGGTGCGCGCGCTGCGCCGTCATCTGGCGACGGAGCTGGGCTTTATTGTTCCGCCCGTGCATATTACTGACAATCTGCGGCTGAAGCCACGCGAGTATGCGCTCTCGCTGCGTGGCGTGGAGATTGCGCGCTGGCATACGGAGGGCACCTGCCTGCTGGCGGTCAATGCCGATCCCAGAGCACGCGCCATTCCTGGCATTGAGACTCGCGAGCCTGCCTTTGGCGTGACTGCGCGCTGGATTCAGCCCGCGTATGAGGAGCAGGCCATCGCGGCTGGCTACTCCGTGGTCGATCCAACAACGGTGATTGGAACGCATCTGGGTGAGGTGATCCGGCGCGAGGCGCATCGGCTGCTGGGTCGCGCCGAGACCAAGCGTCTGCTTGAAGGTCTGGGCGAAACCCATCCCAAGCTGATTGAGGAACTGGTGCCCAAGCTGATGACGCTGGGTGAGGTGCAGCGCGTCCTGCAACAGTTGTTGCGCGAGCAGGTCTCCATCCGCGACCTCGGCTCGATTTTAGAGGTGATGGTTGAGGCGGCGGCAGGCAATAAGAACGTGGTGCATCTGGTTGAGACCATTCGGCAGTCGATGGGTCGCTCGCTGGTGCAGCCGCTGCTGGACGGCGAAGGCGTGCTGCGGGCCTTTGTGCTCGAACCGGCGCTCGAAGAGGAGATCGTCGCGTTGCTCGATAGCGAAGGCGCGCTGCGCATGTTGGGCGAGGGCCCCCAGTCGATTCGCGGCGCAGGAAATTTTCTGCGCCGCATCGTGGACTCTTTGAAACGCCTCATCGGGGAGGTGCCTACTTCGGCGATGCCCGTGCTTCTCTGTTCCAGTCCGGCCCGTTTTTATCTGCGGCGCTGGTTGGAGCCGATTCTGCCGCGTGTTACCGTGCTGGCTCCATCCGAGATCTCCGCCGATGTTCGGGTACGTTCGCTGGGCATGATTCGCGGCAATGAGATACGACCGAACGAAGTACGAACCAACGAGGTGCGACCGAATGAACTACGGACGAGCGAAGCGATGGCCCAATAAAGCCGGAGCAAGAGAAGAGTCTGGCAAGGGAAGCGCAAGTTCGGGAAGCGCGCATTTGCGAAGGTAGAGCGACATGGAAAGCAGCCCGAAATAGGCCGAGGGCAATGAGATGAGAAAGGGATCTATGCGATCAGTATCGGAGATATCGGCGCAGGGCCGCAAAGGTACGTCTGCAATCGCCCCGCTTTTGGCGACGGAAACAGTGGCGGCAGGAGCGGGCGCTGCGCATGTCGTGGCAGGTCTTGCCGCAGAAAGAATCACAGAGGTTTCGCGGGAGGTTTCGCCGGAGGTGGTCTCGGCGTTGCTCGAAGATGCGCCGCCACCGACTGATCTGCCGTCGCGGCCCTTTGCTGAACTCGATGCCGCCGAGCGCGAGGCGCTGCTATTGGCGCATCTGCCTGTGGTGCGCTATATCGCCCGACGCATCCATGAGCGGCTGCCCCAGCATGTCGAGATTGAAGACTTGGCAAGCGCGGGCATGGTGGGATTGCTGGATGCCTTCAATAAATTTGATGCCGGAAAAAATGTGCAATTTCGCAGCTACGCACAGTTCCGCATTCGTGGGGCCATTCTGGACAGCCTGCGCACGCTGGACTGGGGGCCGCGTGAGCTGCGCCGCAAGGGGCGGGCGATTGAAGAGGCCATGCACGCGCTGACCGCGCGGCTGGGACGAACGCCACTGGAGAATGAAATTGCCGTGGAGATGGGCATATCCCTGATCGAATACCAGCAGTTGCTCGGCGAGTTGAAAGGGCTGGAGATTGGCAGTCTGAACGTCGAGCATACCGAGGATTCTGGCGACGAAGAGCTGGCCTACATTCCCAACAGCCCAGAGGAGGATCCACTCTTCCGCTGTTTGAAGGGAGAAATGCGGGAGCGGCTGGCGACGGCCATCGGAGAATTGCCAGAGAAAGAGCGGCTGGTGCTGACGCTCTACTACTACGAAGAGATGACCATGAAAGAGATTGGACTGACGCTGAGCGTGGTCGAGTCGCGTATCTCGCAGATTCACTCCTCGGCAGTGCTGCATCTGCGCTCTAAGCTGGCGCATGGAGCCAAAATCACTGGAGCCAAAAACAAGACGCTGCGCGCGGACAAGGAAATGAGCACGAACAAAATGAGAGCGCGCGAGACGGCGGGCACGCAGGCGCAGCCTCTGGCCGGGCCGGGTGGGCATCCAAAGGAGCGGACGGCTGCGGCAAAGCTGGAGCCAAAGCAGCGATTGTGGGGATAGGGAATTAGAAAAGAGCGCGCTATTTCAACGCAATTTCGTAGTTTCTTAATGGAATACTTTAAGGATGGACGCTGTATGGATAAACCTCTAGCACAAGATGAAATCGACGCGCTTTTTCTCCAGGCCCGCACCAAGGCCACGCAGCAAAAGCCGCATGAGATCAACCCGCGCATCCAGCCCTTTAGCTTCACGCGTGGCGGGCAGATTAACAACGAGCAGATGCGGGCCATCAGCCTGCTCAATGACATCTTTGCCCGCAACCTGACGCATAACCTTGGGGCGTTTCTGCGCAGCCATTTTCAGGTCAATTTGGTCTCCGCTGAGCAGTTGCCGTATGCCGAGTTTTTGCAGCGCATCCCTGACATCTGCTATGTCGGTTCGGTGCGTTTGGAGCCGCTGGGCGCGATCTGCGTTTTGCAACTCGATCTGAATCTGGCACTGCCCATGATCGACCTGCTGCTGGGCGGCGAAGGCAAGGTGGCAACGGTGCGGGATCTGACGGATATAGAAGAGTCCATTCTAGGCAGCGTGGTGGAGATCATTTGCCGCGAATTAAGCGCGGCCTGGCAGCCAGTGGGTCTGACCTTTACCTTTGAAAAACGCCAGATGCAGACGCAGATCGCTCGGTTGATGGCCGTCAGCGAGAAGACCCTTTCGGTCAGTTTTGAGATGCGGATGCCGCAGGTGCAGGGCATCTTGAATCTTGCTTTTCCTGCCGTGGTCTCGAATACGATTTTGCGTCGCCTGATTACTGATTGGGGCCGCCAGAACCGTCGCCGCTCGTCGGAGATGCTGGCGCGGATGGAGGAGCGGGTGCGGCAGGTGAAGATTGGCGCGGCATTGCAGTTGCCCTCGGTGCGGGTCTCGGCCACGGAGTTGGAGGCGATGCATTCGGGAACGGTGCTGCGGCTGGGCCTTCCGGCTTCGACGATGGCGGAGTTGCGCGTGGCCGGGATGGCGTTGTTTCAGGCCGTTCCCGTGCGTAGCGGAGAACATCGTGGGGCGCAGGTTGTGGCGCGCAACTATCCGCTGCTCAATCAAACCGCAGAGTAACGGAGTTTAGCGTAACGGAAAAGATTTCAAACAAGGAAAGATGCAGGGAGACAGGGAATGCCGAACGTAATGCAAGGCTGGATCGAACAGTTCGAGAAGCTACTCGAAGAACGCTCCGGGGCGGCGCTGACGGTCACACCGGAACTGACAGAGCCTCGCCCGGCGGCGCTGTTTCTGAGTACCATCACTTTGGATGGCCCCATGCGGGGATTGCTGTGGATTGCCGTTCCCGATGCAGAGGTGGTGCAGTTTGCGCAACTGGCCGGGCGCAGGCCGCTTGATGCGCAGGTGGCGCTGGATGAGGGCATCCTGGCGGAATGGAAGAACCTTCTCGAAGAGTCGGCGGCACGTCTGACCGCGCAAATGCGGGCGGAGGGTGAGGGCGAGTACAAAGCCGTTCTGCGTGAGCTGCGGGCTGCCGATGCGGAGATGGATGCCAACGCAATCGAGAATGCAGGTACAGATTCAGGTGCCAATACGAAGGATATAGCGACCACGGCTGCAATAGCTGGCGAAAGCGCGGTTGGCAGTGCAGAGGGAATGGAGCAATCGTCGTATGTGCTGCGTGCCGGGGAGATTGCGCTGCGCATCGCGCTACAAACCCGCATGGAGCCAGCCGCCCCGAGCATAATTTCAGAGGCGACCCCCGACGCTGTCCCTAGGAAAATGGATGCTGCGGCGGCTGATGCTACGGGGGCTGATGTTGCGGCAGCCAAAACTACTGAATTTGTCGCGCGGCAGGTTGCCGATATTCGCGCCGCTGAGGCTCGTGCTGCTGAGGAATCCCTGAATCGGGCAGCGACGGCGGCGGAGGCGCGCGCGGCACGGCGGCGCAGCGAGTCAAACCCAGAGGAGTCAAGCCTCTTTCGCACACATCCGGAGCGGCTGGATTTATTGCTGGACATCGAATTGGAGGCGACACTGCGTTTTGGTGCCGTGGAGATGCCGCTGCGCAAGGTGCTGGAGCTGGGGCCGGGCGATGTGCTGCAACTGGATCGTCATGTGCAGGAGCCGGTGGATCTGGTGGTGGGCGACCGCATTGTGGCTCGCGGCGAAGTGGTGCTGGTGGGCGGAAATTTTGGACTGCATGTGACCGAGGTGGCCGAACCGCGCCGCCGTTTGGAGACGATACGATGCCTCTTCTAAATCTGCGTACCCATCTGCGCGCGTCGCAGGCGCGAAGCAAGTCAAGCCAGGGGGCGACAGCCCGGAGTCCCTGGGAGGAAGCTCTCCGCTCCGGCAGCGACGGTTCCCGTGGCAACAGGGATGCCGCCAATCGAGGCCGGGAGGCGGATTCCGCGCTATCCGAGAGTCGTAATCTGACTTGGAATAGCAACCTTTCATGGGCACAGCGTGAGCAGAGCGCGCGTCTGCGTCGCGCCAACGAACGGCTTCCCCTGCAGGGGGAAGAGGACGCTGGATTTTTACCGACGGATATCCATTCTGGCGATGAGGTTGCCGACGAAGCGCCCTTGTCTTCCACCTGCATGAATCCGCATTGCAAGACGAATTGGCTGCGATTGTGGCGTCGGCGGCAGGCGCCGCGTCTGGAGGGACGGTGGGCCTGTAGCGCGGCATGTATGCGGAGCTTTGTCGAAACAGTGGTGGCTAGGGAACTGGCAGGAGACATGCCGTGGGAACCGCAGCGGCATCGGCATCGGATGCCACTCGGCCTGATTTTGCTGGGGCAGGGCTGGATTACTGAGGAGCAGTTGCGGGCCGCGCTGGAGGCGCAACGCACCGTGGGCAAGGGCCGTATCGGAGCATGGCTGATGCGCCAGTGCAAGCTGCCTGAAGAGCGAGTGACGCGGGCGTTGGCGATGCAGTGGAGCTGCCCGATCTTTCCCGTCGCCATCCACCAGCCGGAGACGGTGGCCACGCTGATTCCACGCCTGTTTCTGGACACCTTTGGACTGCTGCCGGTGCGCGTTGCCTCCGGGCGCATCCTTTATCTGGGATTTGAAGACCGTCTGGATGCGGCGGCGGCCCTGGCGGTTATGCGCATGACCGGCTTGCGGATTGAGACTGGCGTGGTGCCTGCCACGCAGTATCTGCGCGCGCACGAGCGCATGATGGACGCGGCTTTCCCCAAAACAGTGCTGGCCGAGGCTTCGACCTCGCAGGCGGTCGCTGACAAATTGACAGAGGCCATCGAGCGGGTGCGTCCGCATGAGGCCCGCCTGGTGCGGCTGCATCAATATCTCTGGCTGCGGATGTGGCGCACGCCGATGCCGACGGCTACTCATTATTCCGCTTCTGGCACAGGGAGCGCGATCCCGGCGGTTTCTATTCCTCGTATTCATCAGGTGGAAGACCTGCTCTGCCGATATGCTCCTGCAGAAGATGAAGCGAGGACGTAACTGCGGATGAAACTGTTGTGGCAACAGAGAAAAGCCTTGTAGGCGTGTAAGCAGAATGGGAGGAGACGACCATGATCCATACCATTAGCGATCAGAGTGAAATCAGCCGCATTCGTTACCGTATTTTCCACCACTTCGACGATTACATGGAAGTTTGGGGTGCCATCGTTTTTGGCATTCTAGCCATCATGTCCTGCGCTGCGATGGCATGAGCCTGCAATGGAATTTTGTAATTGCCTACGGGCAGAGATGCGGCAATCGAGCGGGAAAACCATGTGCAGGGGTGCAGGGACTGGAAGAAATATTGCAACCGGGGAGGTAGTCTCGGAGGTTCTCATGGTCGGCCCGCTTACGCCGATGAGGTCAGGGACAGACCGCAGAATAAGATCGCAGAATAAGAGTGTGGGGGCGGAAACGCGATGTCAGGGATCCGAGCATTGATCGTGGATGATTCAGCGGTCATGCGCAAGATTGTGGAACGCACCCTGCGTCAGGGGGGGGTGGATATGGAGACCGTGGCCGAAGCTGGCAACGGCGAGGAGGGGCTGGCTCTTTTACGGCGGCAGACCTTCGATCTGATTCTGTGCGACATCAACATGCCAGGGATGGACGGATTGGAGATGCTGCAACGGATGCAGGCGGAAAATTTGGCGCGGCAGGTTCCCGTGGTGATGATTACCACGGAGAGCAGCGAAAGCCATGTCCGGTCTGCGTTGATGTATGGGGCGCAGGCCTATATCCGCAAGCCATTTACGCCCGAACAGATTCAGGAGCGTGTGCTGCCGTTGGTGACCAAGGCATGAAAATCTGGAAATCTTGAAAATAGGAAGAGCGAAGTTGAGAGATCGCGCCTTCTGGGAGTCTGCATCTGGGAAGAAAGGCAAATACTTGTCGATGGCTCTGGATCCGGCAATCGCGCGAACTATGAACATGATCGTTGCCGCGCCTCTTTTGGCTGCAAATCCAACGCAGGCGCTGGATGCGGCTGTCCATGAGGTCTTCGAGCGTATGCTGGGCATCCCCGACGTGGAGTCTTCCGATGTTTCGCTCGTGATTCCGTCTGCGATTTCTCCCTTGATCCCGTCCTTGAGTGAAAATGTGGAGATTCTTATGGGTACGCCCAAGGGATCCTCCAGTGTGGGCGCATCTCTGGCGCAGCAGATGGGTTGGCAACAGCCGGTCAGCGCAATTCTCGGCTTTGCCGGGAAACTCTCCGGTGCCTGCACTATGAGCGCGGAATCAGAGGCGGTTGCCGTCATGTCCTGGCACCTATTGTCGCCTCCGCTGTCGCTGCGGCATTCGATAATGCGCGATTTGAAGAGGACAGATTCTGGCGTTTGCGAGTGGCCGCATCGCGGCCCATATCTACTGGATGATGCGCTGCTCGATGCTTTTGGCGAGATATGCAACATGATTGCCGGGGGCTGGAAGAATCGGATGCCAGGCTTGGACTCTGGATGCGCTCTCTCGGTTCCGACCATTGTTTCCGGCTCCGATTATGAATTGCATCCGGTCGGAGATCGGCTGCTGGTGGAGCGCATCTATCACTTTTGCGGCCACCGAATGCTGCTGGCTATTCGCTGTGCAGCGACGGATGACATTGTGTGACACAAATCTTTGCTGGAGGGCTGTGAGCAAATTTTCCACGCTCCAAACGCTTCCATTGTTTGTACCTCCCCGCATCTCCGTCTGCGTGAGTTTTTTCTAATCCCTCCTCTACGATTCCGGCCCTTCTGCTGCACCTACCTCCTGCGTTGGAGGGTCGTTCCCGTGGACAGTGGATATTATGCAGCTTTTACTGGATTGATGGCGCGGATGCAGGCGCTGGATTCGGCGGCCAACAATCTGGCCAACACCAACACCAATGGATTTCGCGCTGAGAAGGACTTCTTTCGCGATACCGTTACCGGCCCCAATGCGCTGAACTCGCAGTTGAATACGGCGGTTAACAACTTTGGCGTGCTGGGCGGCAACAATGTTGACCTAGGGCAGGGGCAACTGAACAACACGGGCAATTCGCTGGATGTGGCTATCGAAGGCGCGGGATTCTTTCAGATGCAGCGCGCGGATGGAACCATTGCCTACACCCGCGATGGGTCGTTTCTGCGCTCCGCTAAAGGCATTTTGGTGAATGGCAAAGGGGAGCCAGTTTTGGACACGAGCAAGAAGCCGTACAAGAAGATTGCGCTGCCCCCCGGGCAAGTGACGATTGCCGCTGATGGCAGCGTCTCTGTGGGGGGTGCGGTGGCTGGCCAGATCAGCGTCGTCGATTTTCCCGCAGGCACGCCGCTGATCCCGGATGGAATCAGCCAGTATACGGCTCCGGTTGGCACGGCCCGACCCAGTCCGATGGCCTCGCTGCATCAGGGGATGCTGGAAAGCTCCAATCAGGATATTGTGCGCGGAACGTTGCAGTTGATTTTGGTGCAGCGTCAGGCGGAGATGATGCAGAAGGCACTCTCGGTCTTTGGCAACACGCTGGATTTGCAGGCCAGCCAGGATTTGCCGCGCGCGTAGTGGCACGGCAAGGGAATCGTAGCAGGGGAACGCATAAGCAGTATGGGTAAGAAATAAGGAGACGCAGCGATGATCCGAGCCTTGTATACCGCCGCCAGTGGCATGAGTGCGCAGCAGCTCAATCTGGATACGATTGCCAACAATCTGGCCAACTCTGGTACGGCGGGCTTTCGCAGCCGCCAATTGCAGTTTCAGGACATGATCTACCAAAATCTGGTCACGCCGGGAGCGGCAGAGAGCGCGCAAACGGTCTCGGCAGGATTGCAGGTCGGCCTAGGAACGCAGCCCTCGACAACGGAGATCATCCAGACGCAGGGATCGTTCAACCAAACCAACAATCCGCTTGATCTGGCGATTCAAGGAACGGGATTCTTCCAGGTGCAGACCCCGACGGGCGTGATTGCCTACACGCGGGCGGGCAACTTTCAGTTGAATAATCAGGGGCAGATCGTCGATGTGAATGGCAACCTTTTGATTCCGACAGTGACCATTCCCTCCAACGCCACCTCTGTCACCGTCACGCAGTACGGCGTGGTGAATGCGACGTTGCCCGGACAGACCAATCCGGCGCAGCTTGGCCAGATTCAGTTGGCCATCTTTACCAATCCCGGTGGATTGAACAGCGTAGGCAACAACCTGTTTCAAGCCACCTATTCGTCGGGGCAGCCCGCGCTGGGCAATCCCGGAGACACCACGGGAGCGGGCACGCTACAACAGGGATATGTCGAGAACTCCAATGTGGATATTGTCGAGGAGTTTGTGCAGATGATTCTGGCGCAGCGGGCTTATGAGAGTAACTCCAAGGTCGCCACTGCCGCTGACACTATGTATCAGCAGGTGAATGGATTGGTTCGCTAGTCACGCAGGCGATGGAGATTGCATCTGGGATGAGTGGCAACGTTGTTTGTGTATGGAAATTGCAGGATGGTATGAGAAAACCTTTCGATCTTCGAGTTTGGGGCATGGGAGGGCGGATAGCACTCTATTGGCGGATAGCACTCTGTGGGTTGCTGGCCCTCTGCCTAGGAGGTTCTGGCAGCGCGTGGGCGATCTCCTGCGCGGCATCGACGCCAGAGATCGCAGTGCGGGAGTGGGTACATCCACAGGTGGAGGCGCGTCCGGCAGTCGATGCCACGCGTCGCGAGGGCTATACCGTGCAGCGGGTAATTGCCGATCCGGTATTGGGCGCGCAATGGGCGCTGGTTGCCAACTGCGCGCACCCGGAACGTCCTCCGATTGCGGTGGCGCTTTCCGAGGAAGATTCCCGATTGCTGCAGCAGCAGGCGGCGCGTCTCGCCGCTATTGGGGAAGAGCCCGCAATGCCGGGGATGCCTGAAGTTCCGCGATATATTCCCGCGTTGGTACGCCTGGATAGGTCTCCCATCTTGTCTTCCACCTCGACCGTTGGCAGAAGCAATACGATGTTCACGAAAATCTCCGCGCCCGCTCCGATGCTGGTGCGCGCTGGAGATCGGGTGGTGCTTTGGAATCAGGAGCCGCAACTGCGGATGGCAATTGAGGCGGTGGCGCTGGAATACGGCCATGCCGGACAGGTGATTCACCTGCGCCGGGGTGGGCAGGGAGCCAGCCTGAACGCGACGATAACCGGAGTGGTGCGCGGGCCTGGCTCCGTGGAGTTGATGCCATGAAAAATCTTATGAAACCTCAGCGGTGTGGGGCTGCAATCTGTGGGATATGTCTGCTGATCTTTTATTGTGCCACCCCTGGAGTGGTGGCTGCCAAAAAGAAAATCAAGCAGCCCAAGAAGCCCCCTTCGACCGAGATGAAGGCCAATCCAGCCAGTACGGACATGGCGGAGTACACTGCGCGGGTACGCCAGATGTATCCAACGGCCAGCACACAGGGTTCGATCTGGTCGAGTACCGGAAGGCTGACCGTGTTCTCTGCGGATGTAAAGGCGATGTATCCGCACGATTTAATTTCCATTGTGGTCTCGGAGAGTTTGAATGCTTCGACCCAGGGCACGGTGAAGAACCAGCGCGCCTCTTCGGCCAATGCGCAGTTGACAGCGCTGCTTGCCAAGATGTCTGCGGGGAGCGCGGCGGCCAATATGTTGAATGCGAATGCTGGCTCCAGCTTAAACGCGCAGGGACAAAGCGTAACCAGTAACAGTTTGGATGCAACCATCGGCGGCGAGATTGTTGATGTGCTGCCCAATGGAATGCTGGTCATCACTGCGGCGCGGCAACTGGAGTTCAACCAGCAGACCGAGACGATTCTGTTACGCGGCCTGGTGCGACCAGAGGATGTGAGTCCCTCCAACCAGATTCTTTCGACGGCCATCTCCGGCTTGGAGATTCAGGTGTTGGGCAAGGGAATTGTGAATGACTACACTTATCGTCCCAACTGGCTGGTGCGCACGGTGCAGAAGATTCTGGTGTTTTAGGAAGCTTTTCCAGGATGGATATGCAGTGGAGTTGAAGATGCGGCAGAGAAAAGAGTCAATCCGGGATCTGGCGATGGCAGGGCAGAGCGTGTTGCTGGCTCTGGTGCTGCCAATGCTCTGCTCGCTTTTGATCCTGCTTCCGATGCAGGCAGAGGCAGCAGCCGTGGCTGCGGCCTCTGCGAAGGCTGCGCCTGCTGCGACCACCAAGGATTCTGTGCCCGTTAAGAAGGCTGTGGCAGTCAAGAAAACTGTGCCTGCGGTTGTGACTCCCCCTGCCGCGACTGCGCCCGCTACGCCAGTGTCGCCAGCACCCACGCCTCCGGTTGCGCGCGAGGCGTTGATTAAAGATGTCACCTCCATTGCCGGGATTCGAGACAACCAACTTATCGGCTACGGCATTGTGGTGGGTTTGCAGAACACCGGCGACAGTCAGATGACCTATTTCCCGCTCCAAACGCTGCTCTCGACCTTGCAGCGATTGGGCATTGTGGTGCCGTATCCTTTGACCACGATCATGGTGAAAAATATGGCTGCGGTTTTTGTCGAGGCAACACTGCCTCCCTTTGCCCAGCCGGGAGCGAAGATTGATGTAACGGTTGGCTCCACCGGTGACGCGCGCAGCCTGACCGGTGGCGTGTTGTTGCTGACCCCGCTCTATGGCCCGGATGGTCAGATATATGCCGAGTCGCAAGGCCCGCTTGTGGTGGGTGGGTATTCCGTTTCTGCCAATGGAAATACCAAGCAGTTGAACTTTCCCGATGCCGCGCGCATCCCCAATGGAGCGATTGTGGAGCGCCCGGTTCCGATGACGCTGGTGGGGATGCGCGCGCTGACCATCGAACTCCACGAGGCCGATTTTGAGACAGCCATCGGCATGGCCGACACCATCAATACGGCGCTGGGCCGGAATGCAGCGCGTGCCATTGACAGCCGCCAGGTGCATCTGGATGTCGCGCCCGGAGAGGATGTTCCCCGGCTGCTGGCGCGGGTGCAATCGTTGCCCGTGCATATCTATCCGCTGGCCAGAGTGGTGGTGAACGAGCGCACGGGAACAGTGGTGATTGGCGGCAATGTGCGACTGCTCCCGGTCTCGATTTTGCACGGTGGGCTGGCCATTGATGTTGTCACGGAGTTTCAGGTCTCGCAGCCCAATGCCTTTGGCGCTGGAACTACGGAGGTGGTGCCGCAGTCGCAGGTGCAGGCCACAAATCAGCCAGTCAATCGCATTCAACTCAAGGAAGGCGCGACGGTAGATGATCTGGTGCGGAATCTGCAAAACATTGGGGCCACGGCGACCGATGTAATTTCCATCCTGCAAGCTATGAAGCAGGCTGGAGCGCTGGAAGCCGATCTGGTTGTGATTTAGGCGCGAAGCAACAGAGCGCATAGGAAGCAAAACCGCATAGGAAGCAAAACAAGGGGGCGTGGAGCAGCGATGGCACATCTAGTGAGTTGGAATCATCCATCTGTGAGCCAGGCGCAGACGCAGGCGATGGCGGGGGGCAGTCCGCGATTGCGCAAGGCGGCACAGGAGTTTGAGGCGAATTTTTTACAGGAACTCCTGAAGCCGTTGAAGGAAGATCCCCTTTTTTCCGGTAGCGATGGCCTAGGGGGAGGCGGCAATGGAGATGGGGAAATGAGCGGGAGCCTGGGCACGGTAGACAGTCTTGGCACCGAGGCATTGGCGAATGCGCTGGCCAGTGCCGGAGGCTTGGGGATTGCGAAACACATTCTTGCCCAGATGGCTCCAGTCGAGGCGGCCAACGAGGCGAAACGCAATGTTGCAAGCGGAATCCGTGATCCTGAAGACACAGGGCCAGGGCATCCGCAGATTAAGGTACAGGGCAGGGTACAGGGCAGGGGCAATCCGAAGCTGCTTCCCTGTGTGCAGCTAATACGCTGATGGACGAGGATTGTCAATCCAAATTTTCCCGAAAAGGGTACTAAAGTTTTTATGCAGTGCGCCGATGGGATAGATATGTGGAGGAATGGTGTATGAATCTTTCAGGTCTTTTTAATTTCCCAGGTCTTACGCAGCCTGCGCCGAACACACAGCCGGGACAGGCCACTCCGGTGGGAAATCCTCAGCCGGGCGCAAGCGAACTGGCAACGCAGGCAACTTCCTTGGCGCTGATGAAAACCGATCAGGCCGATCTGAGCGCCAGCGGCTTGGCGGCGGCGCAGAATGCGACACTGTCGGGATCGGCCAGTGCAGTCGGTTCCCCTAACTCGGATGTGCGCATGTCCTTGGTGAACAGCATTCAATCCGCCATCCAGTCAGGGACGTATAACGTACCGGCCTCGGAGGTTGCGAGCAGCATTATGCAGAGCATGATGTTGCAGGGCGGATAAGGGATGAAAGGATAAAGGCGAAACAGCGCCGGAGGTACAGGATGAAGCGGTTGGTGGAAGAGGCCATCGAGGCGTTGACGGCGCTGGATGCGGCGCGGCTGGATGCATTGCTGGGTGAACTGGCGGCTTGCCCGATGCATCCACCTTCGTGGGAAGCCGTGCAGGAGGCGATTCCAGCGCAGCGCGTGCTGGGCGCATTGCTGCGGGAGACGGAGCGGAATCTGCTTCTGCTGCGGCGCACCTCGCTCTGCGGTTTCTTCGAGGATGCGACCGGGGCCGCTGTGTATCCGGCGGCGTGGCGGCAGGCGGATGTAGATTCGGAAACGATGCACGGAACGCTTTAAGCGATAGCTACAACGATATCAAGGTACGGAACGATGCGCGGCGAGAAGTTTTTCGAGGAAGACGGTTATGGCCACAATCAATTCCGCGTTGCAGATTATGACGGGGGCGCTGAACGCGGATCAAGCTGCGCTGAACGTTACGGCCAACAATACCGCCAATGCGCAGACGCCGGGATACGCCCGGCAGATCGCTGTCTTCCAGGCCAATGATCCGATTACGCTCAACGGCATCAGTTATGGGCAGGGCACGCAGATGGTCGCGGCGCAATCGCAACGCAGCCTGATTCTAAATACAAACGTCGATCAGCAGATGCAGAGCCAGCAGGCCACGCAGTCGCAGTTGACATCTATGCAGCAGGTGCAGGACATCTTCAATCAGGTGACGACCAGCACCTCCGGCACATCGCCGGGAAGTCTGGGGGATCTGGTCACAAGCTTTTTCAATTCCGTAAGCCAGTTGGAGACCAGTCCTGCAAGTACGGCGCTGCGTCAGGGCGTGCTGAGCGCGGCCAACACGCTGGCGGAGCAATTCAACAGTTCGGCCTCCCAGCTTTCGGCGCAGACCAATGCGCTGAATCAGCAGGTTGTCGGCACAGTGGACCAGATCAATCCGCTGCTGACCTCGATTGCCCAACTGAATCAGCAGATCACCACGACCAGCCCACATGCGGATGCTGGCGCGCTGGAAAATCAGCGGCAGTACGATCTCCAGCAGCTTTCGCAGTACATTGGCATCAGCACCATCAAAACGGAGAACAATGGACTGACCATCACCACCACTAGTGGCGCGTTGCTGGTCTCCGAGGGCAAGGCCTTCGCGTTGACCACGGGCAACGTCAGTGGAAACGTGCATGTTTTTGACACCGCTCCCGGCAGCGCAGGGGACATCACCACAGCAGCAGCCAGTGGCGGCGGCCAGCTTGCAGGCTTGCTGACGACCCGCGACCAGAACATTCCGGCCATACAAAATTCCATTGACACATTGGCGAACAGCGTGGCCACGCAGGTCAATGCCGTGCAGTTAGCTGGCGTTGATCAAAACGGCAATCCCGGTGTGGCGATGTTCAACATTCCCGGAACGGTGGCGGGATCGGCGGCAGGTATCTCCGTGGCCTTTAGCAATCCTGCGCTGATTGCTGCGGCAGGGCCGGGCCAGGGGCCGGGGGGAAATTCCAACGCGGTTGCGATGGCGAACCTAGCGAATCAGCCTATTGTCGCGGGCCAGACAACGACAGATTTTTACGCTTCGTTCATCTCCAATTTGGGCAGCACAGTATCGGGTTTGAGTACGCTGAACACGGCGCAGCAGGCTTCGTTAACGCAACTCCAGAACCAGCAGAGCGCGTTGTCGAGCGTCTCATTGAATGAAGAGGCCGCCAATTTGCAAACCTACGAGCAGGCGTACCAGTCGGCGGCACAGTTTTTTAGCATGTTGCAGACAGTGGTGCTGAGCGCTCTCAATCTTGGCATGCAGACGCCGGTTGGGTAGACGGAAGAAAGTTTTAAGCAGAAGGGGCAAAACGACGATGCGCATCGATCCCAATTTTGTGCAGAACCTGGTCTCGGCGGTGAATCAGGTACAGGCAAACGAGCAGACCTATACCAATGAGATATCTACGGGAGTCAGCGTTAACAGCCTCTCGGACAATCCGGCGGCGGCATCGCAGGACTATCTGCTGCGCTCGGAGATTAGCGCCAATGACAGCTTTATCCAGAGCGCAAGCACGCTGGGGAGTCAGATGCAGGTGACGGATACGGCGCTCGGCAGCGTGGTCACGCAATTGACCTCGGCCATCTCGCTGGCGACGCAAGGCAACAATGGAACGCTTGACGCATCCAACGTAGCCGCTGTCGCAAATCAATTGTCGGGGATACGCGATGAGGTGGTGTCGTTGGCCAATAGCAGCTATCAGGGGCAGTATCTTTTTGCCGGAAGCCAGACGCAGACGCAACCCTTTGCTCTGGGTGTAGGAACGCCACCGCCGGTTCTCTACAGCGGGGATAGCACGGTCACATATGCTGTCACGCCCAACGGTCAAAACATACAGATGAATCTACCGGGCAATCAGGTCTTTGGCTCCGGCAGTACGGGCGTTCTGGCTACGATGAATACGCTCATCAACGACTTCTCGACAGGCGCTTCGGCCAGCACGATTGCCGTAGATATTTCCAATTTGTCGGCAGGGTTGCAGACCGTTTCGCAGCAGCGCGTTATTCTGGATAACGGCCTGAGCCGCTTACAGGCCAGCAGCACCTACGCGCAGAGCGAAACGACCCAATTGCAGGCCGCGCAAAATGCCGTTATTCAATCCAATCCGGCGCAACTGGCCGCAGAGTTGAGCCAGACCACGACGCAAAATACATCTCTGATTGACATGATCGCCAATCTGGACGCGCTGCCGACACTGTTCAGTCGGTTGAACTGATGAGAGATGCGCTAACACAAAGGGAAGAGAAGCAGACTATGAAACTTCAGTACAGGGGGCTTTAACATGGAAACATCACCAGCTATTTTTTATTCTTCATTAAGTATTCCCTATCGTTACGACTTGGGAACCAGGAGGGATTGCGGCATCTCGTATTTCGTGAATAATGGTCTTACTCAGGGCTTCTTGGGGACTCAAGATAGTAGAGCCGTTAATCATGAGAGCTTCAGTGTCATCCACGCTCAATCCGGAATATGCAGCAAATGCGGCGGCAATATTCTCTCGCATTCTCTTCAGCCCTAGATATTGCTCTTTTAGTTGGCTTTCAATGAAATCTTGTCTTTCATAGTGCATCGTAACCCCGTGAAAGAGAAAGGAAGAATTTTGCGTCGCGTACCTTGTACTGCCTGCTGCAAACATCACACCAGCTATGGAATCAATTTGCCCGACGTTATGCGTAGTTACTTTAACGGGCAGATTTTTCATTAATGCCGCAATACTTAAACCTTCAAATACGTTTCCACCTCCAGATGAAATGATTAGGTATATGTCATTTCCCGCATTGGAAGCTGCTGTTAAGGTATCCCTCAACCTAGCTGCCTGTGCTGTCTGAACGTCCGCAGTAAACACGATAAATTGCATCATGGTTATGAATTATATACATAAATAATTTTGTGATAACCAAGCATGTAATTTCCCTACTGGGAGAGTGGTCGATCCGTCAGCAACACTTTGTCGGAAAGCTCCTGCAATTGCGTGAAGCGACCTTGCAGGAGCGCTTCAACGTGGTCGCGATCATCCCCAGAAACAAACAGAAACTTGCGCGGGCCGTGGCCCCACATTGCCAGCAGGTCGGCATCCGTCAAAAAGATATGTGGCGCGTCGGGATAGCACGATCCCCACAGCATCGACGTGCTGCGTCCGTTGACCAGATAGGCCGGACGTCTCGTGTAAAAAATAATCGACGACCCATACGACTGATCGCCGTACAGCATCAGCACGTCGTTGGGGCCAGCCAGACGGTTGATGGTGTCGGCCATTGGTCGCGAGGACATCATTGGCCCAAAGCGCGCAAAGGCGATGTGCGCGGCAATCAGAAAGACGGCTGCGGTCATGGCCGTTGTCAGCGTGGCGCTTAGGTGACGTTGGCGCGTGCGCAATCTCCATGCCAGCAGCGGCCCCAGCAGCAAGGCAATGGCCGCCAACGCCGCAGGCAGGCGTAGCGCGGCGAACGACGGCCCTGTCAGATCAAAGAAATGCGACATCGAAAGCGAGTAGCCGCCGATATCGCGATGGGCCAGCAGCGAGCCAATGTCGGCGACAAAGGGCAGATGCCGCGAGGCCCACAGCCCATAGCCCAACGCCATTGCCGCCGTTGTGCCGACCAGCGCAAAGAGCGCGTGCGCGCCTTGCAGCCAACGCAGATCGCCGCGTAGTGCCGGGGCTGCATTGCTGCTGGCCTGGGTGGAGAACTCCTCTTCCATACCTGCCAGCGCGACGGCAGTCAGCATCAGCAAGGGGAAGTAGGCGGGGTAGGTGTAGTACTCCTGATTGGTAGAAAAGGAAAAGAAAATCAAGATGAAGCCCGCATACAGAGCTAGCAGCAGCGTCGATTTTCCCGCGAAGCTGCGATGGCGGAAGCGCTCCAGAAAGGAGGCTGCATGGGGTTCCGCTCTTTGACTGTTTCGATTGCGCCAGGCGCGATGCAGCGCCGCAGGCCAGTAGAGACTCCACGGAAAGAGCCAGACTAGATGCGAAAACCAGAAGACATAGCTGGGCTGCTTGTTGTAATCATGCGGATAGCGTTTGCCGAGAAAGCGCAGCACATGCTCGTTGATGAAATAAAAATAGAGAAATCCATGCACGTTGCCGAAGGTGGGGATGTTGCCAATGGGATGGCCCTGATCTGGATTGTGCAGGCTGGCGAGAATGTGCCACGGCGCGGCAATCAGCAGAAAGAGCAGCGTGCCTCCCAATAAGCGAAACTCCCGCCAGCGGCGATATTCCCCCGTCAGGAATAGATAGGGAAGAACTGCGCCAAGAAAAAATACGGGCGCGATCAATCCCTTGGCCAGCATGGCCAGCGCCAGCATGGCATAGGCGGCATAGATGCGCGCTGGGCGGTGATCTTCCAATCCAGTCGAAAATAAATACAGCGCCAGCGCAATCAGCAGGGTCAGAATGGATTCTGGAATAAACCATCGCGTAAAAAGAAAGACGCCGATGGAGGTTAGAAACGCCAGCGCAGCGTAAAAGGCGGCGCGTTCGGAGTAAGCTCGACGCGCCCAGAAAAATGCCAGCAGCGCGCAGCCCAGCACGGCCAGCGTCTGCGGCAGATGCGTGGCAAAAACATTAAATCCGAAGAAATGGTAATCCGTCGCCGCCAGCCAATAGGGCAGCGGAGGTTTTTCCAGATAGCGAATGCCATCCACCTTCAACGTGATGTAATCGCCGCTAATCGCCATGTGTTGTGCCGCTTGCGCGTGCGTTGCGTCGGCATCATCCAATAACGAGGGAGAAAATAGTGCCGCAAAATAGACGGTAAAAAAGACAAGGCCCAGGATTAGCCACTCCGTCGTTAGGGAGAGAGGAAACATTCCACGGGCAGGCTTTTTAGCGGAGGATGCGTAGGAGGCGGCGAAGTTTTTAGATGGCTGCATGGGTCGGATGAAACATCCACTCCAGAATAGCAGTCGAATTTATTAACCGGAATGCACTACGCTGGATATATCTTGAGATTGGTCTGCGGACGATTCTGAACGCTTCGTGAAATGGTATTGGAGAGAGCATGAGAACTTACGCTGCGGTGGATATTGGCTCCAACTCCTGTCGGTTGAAGATCGCCGGCGTGCAGAACCATCGAATGCGGACGTTGCATGAAGACCGCGAAGTGACGCGGCTGGGCGAAAGCGTCTTTGAGAGCGGCATGGTTTCGCCGGAGGCAATGGCGAATACCATTCGCGCACTGCGGCGTTTTCATAAGGCAGTGCAAACTCACGCCGTTGACCGTTTGCGCGTGGTAGCCACCAGCGCCATGCGCGATGCGCGCAATCAGCAGGCGTTTGTCTCCTGGGTGCATTCGGCAACGGGCTGGAAGGTGGAAATCATCTCCGGGTTGGAAGAGGGAAGGCTGATTCATCTGGGGGTAGTGTCCAATGAGCCGCGTGCGCGCGGGCGCTGCCTGCTGGTCGATCTTGGGGGCGGAAGCTGCGAGATCACGCTTTCCGAGCAGGGCCGAATCCGAGAGATGGTGAGCCTGCCGCTGGGAGCGGTGCGGTTGACGCGAGAGTTTTTGCGCCACGACCCGCCGACTGCGGATGAGATTGCGCGGATGCGAAAGTTCGTGCAGCGCGAGTTGCGCCGCGCCGAGCGCAAACTGACCGACCATCGCGTGACAGCGGTCTATGCCACATCGGGCACGGCAGCGGCGCTGACGGATGCGATTCGCGCAAGCGGAAAAGGCAAACGCCAGATTGTGCCAACAGCGCCGACCAAGCCAACCAAGACGGAACTGGTTCGCAAGCTCACAGACAAACTAACGTGTATGACGGATGTGCAACGCGCTGGCGTGACCGGCATCGGGCCGCGCCGCTCCGAGATTATAGTGGCGGGCGCAAATGTGTATGCTGCCATGCTCGAACGACTGCATTTGCCGGGGTTTCGTTATTCCCCGATGGGGCTGCGTGACGGCATTCTGGCGCTGATGCACGCCGAAACGGAAGAGCGCACCTCCGCGCATCATCGCTTTGAAGAGGAGCGCTGGGCCAGTGTTCTGGAGCTTTGCCAGCATTATGGGGTCGATCCCAAGCGCGCTGAGCCAATACGTGCCCACGTCGCGCAACTCTTTGTTGATCTGCAATGTGTCCATGAACTTCCCAGGGAGTACCAGCTATGGCTGGAGGCGGCAGCGATGATGCACGAGGCGGGGAAATTTATGAACTATCAGGGCTATCATCGGCACACGCAGTACATCATCGCCAACTCAGAGCTATATGGATTTACGCCGGAGCAGCGCGCCATCACCTCGGCCATTGCGCGCTATCTGGGAAAATCGCGTCCAAATGCGAATGACCGCGTGACGCGCAGCGTTCCAGTACAGGAGCATCGCCATGTGCAGCGGGCCGTGATGTTACTGCGGCTGGCAGTCGCGCTGCATCAGGATCGCGCCAGCGATGTACTGCGCGTGCGCACGCGTGTCTATCCCCGGCGCGTGTTGCTGAAGATTGCTCCGGGGCGCACCGGCGCGGAGTTGGAACTGTGGTCGCTGCGCAAGGAAGCTGATTATTTTCGCGAAGTCTTTGGACGCGATTTGGTTACGGAACTCGACTGAATGGCCCGCGCCAGCTTGGGATCGAAGAGCCATTGCAGCCTGCCTGAGACGCGGTTCATGTCTATTTTGACGAGGGCACCCTTGCGTAAGCGGATAGGTTCTGCCGTAGCCGAGGCGCAGAGCAGCGCGGTGAGATGGTGTGTCAGATTGGGGTTGTGACCCACAAGTAGCACATCTTCATATCCAGCAAACCCGTCCAGCAATGCCTGAAAATCGCGCCACGTTCCCGATGGAGACAGTGCAGCGCTAACGACGATCCGTTGCTCATATCCAGCCTCCGTTCCCACCAAGGATGCCGTTTGCAAGGCGCGTTTCAGAGGGCTGGAGACAACGCAGTCGAACTGTACCTTCAAGGCATTCAGCACGCCGCCGAGCAGAAGGCACTGCGCTTTGCCTTCCTTATCGAGAGGGCGTTTCTGATCGAGTTCCGGGTTGGAGCGTCGCTGTCCGGCGTTGGCGTGGCGGAGAAGGTACAGATTCGTCATGGAGTATGGAGTGTATTTTACGGCTTGCGTGGCTGTTTCCGCCAAAGTTCCGTGGTTAGTAATCCACCCAGAAAGGTTTTCTGTTGTACTCGGAAAAAACCACGTTGCTCCAATGCGCCAGCGTAGTCGGGAAGTTTTTTCATGCGAAGCTGGGTCAGGCAATCGAACGCGAAGTAAAGGGAACGGACAACCAGTTGCGCCACGGGACGCAGCCAGCCGCGCTGCGGAATCGCAAAGTCGGAGATGAGCCAGAGAGCATTGGGAGCGAGGCAGTCTCGCAGACGATCCGCCAGCGCGTCGATTTCATTTGATGTGAGGCAATCCAGAAAAAAGTGGGAGACGACAAGATCGTATCCGGGATCATTGTCGCGTTGCTCCGGGGGGAATGCGCGAATGTCGGCGTGTATGGTATGCACACGCTGCGCTGCCGCCGTACTGACGGTAAGGGCGCGCTGGCGCAACGCCTGCAACATTTGCGCGCTGGCATCGACAGCATCCACCTCAATGGATGGGTTGGCTTGCAACAGGCGTTGCGCGAAGCGGCCATCGCCATCGCCTAAAATGAGTGCGCGTCGCGTCGTGGCGCAGGCCGACAGAAAATAAAAGCGGCAGCGTTCTAGCATGAGGCCAAAGCTGGCGTATTCCAACCAGCGATAGGGCTTGGCCAGTCGGTCGAAGTTGGGGGTAGACATTGTGCGCATGGAAATTTTTAGTGAACGACAGCGATCCATAACAGCGGCGTCAGCAGCGCCATGTCGGCGGCAACGCGCAAAGTTCGGCTGTGCATTCGGTGGTGGAAATGGTGAAGCAGTAGAAAGAAAACTCCACTTAGAGAGCAAAGCGATGTCAAAATGCGTAGCTCCTGCGTGGGAGCTAGTGCCGCTACGCCGATAGCAACGATGGACAGCGCCGCTGCAAACCATTGCAGGCGCGCTCCCACCCATGCTGTTAGAGGATGGACAGGTTCGGTGCGACGAGAATCTTGCACGCAGCCATCCTCCCAGATTTGAATGGCAATGCAGTTCCAGCAGCAGATGCCAGAGAAAAGAACGACGACGATGGGCATCCACAGTGGTTCGCCATGCAGCCGCGACCAAGCAGGGATGGCGGTCGCGACAGAAAATAAAATTCCCACGGTGAGTTCTTTCGGTATCCAGAGTTTCTTTGGAATCCATGCGCGACTTCCGTGGGCGGCGCGTTTGTCCGGGCCGTGGATCAAAATAAAATAGACAAGGCCGAGCATTGCCAGCAGTACATCGTCGATGCGAACGGCGCGCGCAACGCGAAGAAACAGGAAGTAGAGCAGCGGGAGGAATGCTGTGGCGAGCGCCAAGAAAAATATCCGACGGTGACGCGCATAAAAAAGATGGCGCTCTCGGAGTTGCATGGATCGGCTTGAGCGCCAGCCGTCCAGCAATCTGTCGGCAACGTAAACGCACCAGGTTCCTAGGCCCAGCGTGAGCAGGGCAAACCAGGGCAATGTGATGTTGAAGGCGCGCGCAAAGGCCCAACTCCACGCCACCGCAACGGTCGGCGCATCCAGGCTAAGCAGATGCCACCACACCAGCGGGGAATGGCGTGGCAGCGTGAATAATCTGGATGTCGATATGGGCGCGAGAGTGGTGGATCTGTTCAGAATGACTCCATTGTTAAGCCAAGATCGCGAATAGGACATCTATTTTTAAGACGCGATCTTCTTTACTGCTCGTTTGCGACGTTCTGGCTTGCGCGATTCATGTTCCGGGGAGGAGATATGCTTTGCTGCCGGCGGTGGCGTTGCGGGTAGGGAGGGGAGTTCGATCAAAGCCTTGCCTTCCGCTTGACGCATGAAATACTCCTGCGCGGAAAATTCCCCGGAGGATGCGGCCAGCGTGTTGGTTGCGCGGACGTACTGTCCGGTGGGCAACAGCCAGCGGGTTTTTCGCATGTCGGCCAGATATGCGCTGAAAATATCTTCTCGGATTCTCTGGCGAAGCAGCGGATCCAGAACGGGGAAGACAACCTCGCAGCGTTCAAAGAAGTTGCGTTGCATCCAGTCGGCGCTGCCGCAAAAAATTTCTTCGTCGCCGTCATTCTGGAAATAAAAAATGCGGCTGTGCTCCAGAAATTGTCCAACGATGGAGCGCACGCGAATGTTTTCGCTGAGGCCCGGAACGCCTGGACGCAGCGCGCAGATGCCGCGAACGATCAGGTCAATGGAGACTCCAGCCTGCGATGCCTGATACAGAGCCTCGATTGCTCTCTGCTCCAGCAGCGAGTTCATCTTGGCAAGGATGCGCGCCGGGCGGCCATTACGCGCATGTTCAGCCTCGCGATGAATCAACCGAATGAAGCCCTCGGCCAGGGTGAGGGGAGCCACCAGAAGCGGACGATAATCATCAGCCTCGGAGTTGGCCGTCAGGTAATTGAAGACAGAGTGAACGGCTCCGGTAAGGATTGGATTGGCAGTCAGCAGGCTGATGTCGGTGTAATAGCGGGCCATCTCTGCGTTGTAATTGCCGGTTCCCATGTGCGCGTAGCGGCGCACGCTACCGTCTGGGTCGCGCCGCACCAGCAGCGCCATTTTGGAATGTGTTTTGATGCCGACGATACCGTGAAAGACCTGTACGCCAGCATCCTCCAGGTCGCGTGACCAGCGGATGTTGGAAGCCTCGTCAAAGCGCGCCATCAGTTCGACGACGACGGTTACTTCTTTGCTCTGGGCTGCTTCGCGCAGCGCTTGAAAGATCGCCGAGTTGGCCGTGGTTCGGTAGAGTGTCTGCTTGATGGAGAGTACGTCGGGATCCTCGGCGGCAGCCTGGATCATGCCCACGACAGCGTCGTAGGAATCGTAGGGATGATGCAGCAGAATGTCACGCTTGTGCAGTTCGTCAAAGAGATTGGCGGATTGACGGTTCAGGCGCAGTTCACGCGGAATAAACGGCGGATATTTCAATTGTGGGGTCGGCGTCTTGGTGTAGAGATTCATTAGCCGCGACAAATTGACGGGGCCGTCGGTGCGGAAGACCTGAAATTCTTCCAGTTCAAAGTTTGTGCGCAGCCGTTCGACGATTTCCAGGTGCGCGTCCTGTTCAATCTCCATGCGAACCGCGTCGCCCTTGCGGCGATTGTGCAATTCCGCGCGCACGCTCTCCAGCAGGTTGCGAGATTCTTCCCCTTGCAGGTAGAGATTGCTGTTGCGCGTGACGCGAAAGGCGGCTGTTGCTATGACCTCATAGCCGCGATAGAGAGCGGCAGCTTGGGATTCGATCAGATCGTGCAAGAAGATGTAGTCATAGGTTCCGGCAGCCGAAGGGATGGGCACCAGACGCGGCAGCGCGCGCGGCACCGTGACCACGCCCAGAATCGGCCCAGCGGTCGTCTTTCGTTTGCGACGTAGCAGCAACGCAAGGCACAGAGCCTTGTTGAGTACACGCGGAAAGGGATGGCTGGGATCAATGGTGATGGGAGTCAGCAGCGGATCGACTTCATTCTGGTAGAAGTTGATGGCGTGTTCGCGCGCGGCCTCGTCAAGCTGCTGCCAGGGCAGCACGCGAATGGAGGCTTGCGCCAACGCAGGGAGTAGTTCTTGATTCCAGCAGGCGTACTGCTCTTCGACAAAGGCGTGGGTCTTCTCCGCGATGCGATTTAGAATCTGCTGCGGCATCAGCCCATCTGGGCCGCGCTCGGCGGAGCCATCCTCAATGCGTTGCAGAATGCCAGCGACGCGAACTTCAAAGAACTCATCCAGATTGCTGGCCGTAATCGCTAAAAACTTTACCCGCTCCAGTAGTGGGTTGGTGGAATCTTGTGCCTCTTCCAGTACGCGCCGATTGAAGTCCAGCCAGGACTCTTCGCGGTTGAAGTAACGAATTTCAGCAGGGGGCGATCCAGCCATATCATTTCGCTTCCAGAGACTAGTGTCTCAAATCCTGCCAGATGTGTGTTGCCATTCGATGTTTGGTGAGCCTTCGGCGGGGCGGTATTCGAGAAGCAGGGACAACCATTCAGTTACAATTTATAGAGAATGCAGAAGTTTTCGTTTCGGAGAATCCTTGCGCCAGGAGCGCTTGCTTGCCTGATGGCCTCTGCTTCTTTATTGGGGCAGACGGGATCAAGTAGCAATTTTCAGGGCAGCGTGGTGCAGCAAAAGGCATCCGCGCAGGTGCTGGCGCTGGGATTGGATGATGCCATCCAGCGCGGGCTGCGGTACAACTTGGGGCTGATGCTGCAAGCGGAAGATGCACGGAGCGCGGGCGGGCAGCGGTTGCAAGCCTTGCAGTCGTTGCTTCCATCGGTGATGGGAACTGCCCAGGATACGGTGGCGCAGACCAATTTGCAGGCGGAGGGGCTGCGCGGGCCAGGATTTCCTGCCGTGATTGGGCCGTATGGCTACACGGATTTTCGCCTAACACTGAATCAGGCGCTGGTGAATGTTTCCTCGCTGGAAAATTATTTAGCGTCAAAGCACGACTTTCGGGCTGGACAGCTTTCCGTGCAGGATGCGCGTGATTTGGTCGTGGTGACGGTGGGCAACGCCTATTTTCTCTGCCTGGCGGATGCGGCGCGGCTGAACAGCGCGCAGGCGCAGGTTGCCACGTCAAAAATTTCATTGGATCAGGCGGTATACAGCCATCAGGCGGGCGTCTCGCCCCGGTTGGATGAACTGCGCGCGCGTGTCGATTATCAAACACAGCAGCAGTCCTTGATTGTTGTGCAGAACCAATACGCGAAGGACAAGATTGCCTTGGCTCGCGCCATCGGGCTTCCGCTGGATCAGTCCTTCGATCTGACGGACAGCGCTCCCTATGCGGCTTTGGATGATCTGGACGCGCAGCAGGCAATGCAACGGGCATTGAAATATCGCAACGATCTGAAGGCATTGCAGGAACAGGTCATTGCCGCAGAAAAATCCCGATCCGCTGCAAGAATGGAGCGGCTGCCGCAACTCAACTTTGAAATTGATTATGGCGAGATAGGCGTGAACCCAAGCAATTCCTATGCCACCTTGAATCTCTCCGGCCAGTTGACCGCTCCCTTATTTGAGGAGGGAAGGCTGCGTGGGGATGCGCGTGTGGCGGATGCAGCGCTGCAACAAATGCTGGCGCAGGAAAATAATCTGGAGGGGCAGGTGCGCGCCGATGTGCAGGACAGCATTCTGGATATTCAGGCCGCAGCCAAGCTGGTGAAGGTGGCGCAAAGTAACATGGAACTTGCCAGCGAAACGCTGAGCGAGGCGCAGGAGAGCTACAAAGAGGGAGTTGCCGACAATCTGGCGGTCTCGCAGGCGCTCTCGACCGTGGCGCAGGCAAATGATCAATATGTGAGCAGTTTGTATCAGCACAATTTAGCGAAACTATCGCTGGCTCGCGCCATCGGCTTGGCGCAATTGCAGTACAAGGCATACCTCGGAGGCAAGTAGACGTGGCGGAATTGAAATCTGAAGAAACCGAATTACAACCGGCTGCGCCGCCCTTTCGCAAGCGCCTGCTCCTTTTCGGCGTAGTTGCTCTGCTGGTTATAGGGGCTGCCCTTTTCTGGTGGCACTCAACATATTATGAAGACACCGACGATGCTCAGATCGATGGGCCGCTGGTGCAGATCAGTGCGCGCATTCAGGGCCAGGTCGTTCAGTTGAACGTCGAGGACAATCAGCGCGTGGATAAAGGGCAGGTGCTGGTGCAGATTGATCCGCGGGACTTTCAGGCCGCGCTCGATCAGGCGGAGGCAAGCTTGACCAGCGCGCAGGCCAACTATGAAGCGACTCTGGTCAATGTACCCATCATAGGGGTTAACACCAGTTCGCAACTGCGCTCGGCAGGCGCCGATGTTCAGGGATCTCTGTCGGGGATTACGCAGTCAGAAAAGCAATTGGATGTGGCGCAGGCGCAGGTTATGGTGGCCGAGGCCAACAACACCAAGGCGCAACTGGACTTGCAACGCTACACGCCGCTGGTGCAGCGGGACGTAATCTCCAAGCAACAATATGATGCCACCGTTGCCGCTGCTGCCGCAGGCAAGGCGCAATTGGAAGAAGCACAGGCCAATCTGATGGCTGCGCAGCAAGCTGTGCGCCAGTCCAAGGAACGACTGGCGGAGGCGCAGGCAAGCTACAGCGCGGCCCAGACCGGGCCGAAGCAGGTGGCCGCGCAGAAGGCCAAGGCCGATCAAGCTGCGGCGCAGGTGCAGCAGGCGCAGGCCGCTGTTGAGCAGGCGCGGCTGAACTTGAGTTACACCACGATCATCGCGCCGGAGTCGGGTATTGTGAACAACAAGACGGTTGAAGTGGGGCAGAATGTCAGCAGCGGCCAAACGCTGATGACGCTGATTCCTCTGGAAAATGTCTGGGTCGTGGCAGACTTCAAAGAGACACAGTTGACGCACATGCGCGCCGGACAGCCGGTTATCATCACCGTGGATGCCTACGGAGGCCGGGAGTACCACGGCAAGATTACGCAAATCGGCGGCGCGACTGGCTCCATGCTCAGCCTGTTTCCGCCGGAGAATGCGACGGGCAACTACGTCAAGGTGGTGCAGCGCATTCCGGTGCGGATCGACTTTACCAATCCAGATGAAAACAAGGATCACCTGTTGCGCCCCGGCATGTCCGTAACGCCAACGGTGCAGGTGAAGAATTGACGGAATCTTTGCACGCCTTAAGGTATTTGCGGCGGAACTAGCGTCCCGCCTCTTCAAAAAGTGGGCGCATGCAGAATTTTCTTGGGCATTTTGAAGGGGACATGGCTCCAGCCAAGGAGGGAACGGTTTATGGTGCCACCACGCCTAGTCGATGCCCAACTGCTTGCGCGCGTCGGCGCTCAGGCGTTCGGGATTCCACGATGGTTCCCAGACCAGATTTACCGACGACTGGCTAAGGCCGGGAATGCCCGCCAGACGATTGCGCATGGTTTCGATAATGAAGCTATGCGAGGGGCAGCCGGGTGAGGTCATCGAGACATCAATCTCCACGCGCTGCTTTGGCTCCATGCCGGGCGCGCTGGCATCGTCGAAGAGGTCAATGCGGTAGACCAGGCCCAGATCGACGATGTTGACCGGAACCTCCGGGTCGTACACATCTTTAAGCGCGGTGCGGATGTCTTCAACGGTAAGTGGCATGGTGTGGCCTTTCTTGTTGCATTGCCTGGATTCAAAATTGCATTCTCGAAAAAATAATCTGTCATTTCGAGCGAGGTTGCCGCAGCTACCGAGTCGAGAAATCTGCGGTTTCCTTCCGAAAAAGCCACTGCAGATCCCTCCATTTCGTTCGCCTGAGCGAACTCCGGTCGGGAGGACAAGACGTTAATGTTTGCGTTCGACCAGATAGCGGGCGACGGCCTTCAACGGCTCGGCTGACGCGCCGAATCCTTCCATCTCGGCAAAGGCGGCTGTGATCAAATTGGCGGCATCTGCGAGGGATTTTTCAAGCCCATAAACAGCGGGCCAGGTTGCCTTGACCGTAGCGGCATCCTTGCCAGCGGTCTTGCCCAATTGCTCGGAGCTTTGCGTGACATCGAGAACATCATCGACGATCTGGAAGCTGAGTCCGGCCTTCTTTCCAAAGACGCGCAGATGCTCAACTTCGTTCGGCGACGCGCCTGCGTAGATGCCGCCGCAGACCAGGCTGGTGGTGATGAGCGCGCCAGTCTTGGCGCGGTGAATGGCTTCGACCATTGCGGCGGTGGGCGCTTGCCGCTCGCCTTCAATATCGAGCACCTGGCCGCCGATCATGCCTTCAACGGTTCCCGTCGCGATGGCAATCTCGCGCACAATGGAGACGATGGCGGGCGCGGGGCAGCGCAGGTTGGAGAGAACCTCGTATGCCTGCGTTTGGAGCGCGTCTCCGGCAAGAATGGCGATAGCCTCGCCAAAGACGACGTGGCAGGTGGGCTTGCCGCGTCGCAGATCGTCGTTGTCGAGCGCGGGCAGGTCGTCATGCACCAGCGAGTAGGTGTGCAGCATCTCAATGGCGGAGCCAAGCTCTTCAATGCCTTCGGGATAGGATGCGGCGCTGCTTTTTTGATGGGCGACCATGCGCGCGGCCTCCATACAGAGAATGGGGCGCAACCGCTTGCCGCCAGCAAAGACGGTGTGGCGCATGGCGCGGTGGATGGAGTGCGGGATCGTGTCAGGCGTGGGAAGCAGGCGATCCAACGCTTGATCGATTCGCTCCGAACCAGAGTGGAGAATGTGCTGAACGTCAACGGGCATCTTTTCCATCATACCGAAGGGCGAGGCTGGTGTGGATGGTCAAGGCAAATGGCAAACGGACGTATTGCGGCGCGCAGGGCCTCAGTTTTCCCGCGCAGGCGCGCGTTTTTCTGCGGATTGGAAGAGATAGACCCCCAGAATGGCGATCAGCGGCTCCAATGGATGACGAAAGCGCGCATGAACAGTGACGAAGTAGTACACCAGCGGAACCGACAGAAAAGCCCAGACAAACAGCGCCACTCCCGGAACGCGCCGCTTGCAGGCCAGCGCCAGCCCCAGCAATCCCGCCACGCTGACAAAGCCAAAGTTGGCTACACGGCCCACCTCCACATACCAGGCATCATCGGCGGGGTGGGGCACGCTGATCCAGAAAAAATAAAAGCGCTTGACGCTGTCGCGTACAAAGAGCCAAGGATCGGTATGGACATTGGCCCAGGCCAGCCGTCCGCGCATTTTGGCGTAGGCCACTTCGCCCATTTCCCGGTAGAGCCGCAACTGTTCCGGCGATTGGAAGGGATGGTCAAACTCCATCAGAAATCCATTGGCTCCGGGGCCATTGCCCAGGCAGAACTCCGCGCCGAAATTAGCGCGCATGGGGATAAATTGATGGAAGGCCAATTCATTCCGTGCAACCCACGGCGCGATGCAGAGCAGAAAAATTATGGTCGAGGCCGTAGCATAAGCAATCTGGCGGCGCAGATTTTTTGTGCCCAATAGAATCCATATCCCGTTGGCAGGGAGAAAGAGCAGCAGCGATGGGTTGCTGAGCGCAATCATGCCCCAGAGAAATCCAAAGAGCAGCCAGCGTGGCGGCGTGCGCGTTTCGCCATTGGAACCCTGCTCGCCGACATGTCGCATCCGAAGCGCCACGACGATGACCAGCGTAAAGAGCCAGGCGCTCAGCGTCATCTCCCACACCCAGCGAACCGCATACTGCATCGCGGCGGGATAGAGCGCCCAGATCCACGCCGACCAGACGGCGACGCGCCGATTGAAGCAGCGCGCTGCGATCTCGTAGGTGGTGCGCGTGGTGAGCGCAGAAAAAAAACAGTTAATCGTAAGAATGACCCACGCAGATTTCAGCGTGAAGATGCCAAAGATGCGAAACACTCCAGCCAGCAGCAGGGGATAGAGCGGCGCGACCCAGGCCGTTGGCCCCGTATGGCCGGAGAATGGGTCGGCGTAGCCGTAGCCGGTGACGAGTGCGCGCGCGATGCGGCCCATCTCCCAGCCAAACTGGAAATGATCGCCATAGGGTCGAAAGCGATAGGTGTGCGCCAGCGTCATGTAGGCCACGCGCACCAGAAATGCAGCCCAGAAGACGGCCCAGGTTGGCAGAAACGTTGGCAGAAACGTGGGTAGAAGATTTGTCGGCGCGTGTGCGTCAACGTCAGTGGCAGTGCGGTTTGGCTCGGAGGTCGTCGTCAAGGTTGGAAGCCGTGGGATGCGTCAGCGATTCAGAGTGCGCGCGCTCCAGACAATTTTATGCTCAAAGGGAATTGATTCCCAGTCCAGATTTCGCTACACTTGGAAATTGGTGCTGGTGTCTGGTTTTTCCGCTGGGTGGCGTGCTAGACCTGTACCGTTTCAATCATCGAGAGACAGGAATCTACGTCATGGCACAGATTTGTGAAGTTTGCGGCAAGAAGCCGCAGTTCGGCAACAACATTTCTCACGCGCACAACGTCACACGTCGGCGCTGGAACGTCAACCTGCACACGGTCAAGGCCAAGGTGGAGAGCGGCAACAAGCGCGTCCGCGTCTGCACCGGCTGCATCAAGTCCGGCAAAGTCGTCAAGGCGTAGCGGGTACGGCTCCGCGCGGAGCGGTGCAGAATCTTTGCGCAGAAAATAAGCATATCGAAAGAGGCGGGTAGCAGATGCCCGCCTTTTTCCGTGCCTTATTCTTCCCTTCGGTCGCCTGCGGCGACCTCCATTCAGAATGACGCTTCATTGAATGGATGGAATGAACGAAGAGCGCGGATTCTCTTCCCACTCAAGCCAAAAGAAGGCTTGAATGGGGCACACAGCACCCGGCCATCCGTCTAGCTTTTTGTCTTTGGCGGTGGCTTTAGACCGAGAAATTTCATGGCGAGCTGCAAATCCTTCCATGCCTCTGGCTTCTGGCGCGGATCGCGCAACAGGTAGGCCGGATGGTAGGTCACGACCAGCTTGGAGCCACGACAATCGTGGATGCGCCCGCGCAGCGAGGCGAGGGAACTCTTGCCGGCCAGCAGATACGTTGCCGCCGTTGCGCCCAGCGCGACCAGCAGGCGCGGACGGATCACATCAATTTGCCGAAAGAGAAAAGGCGTGCAGGTGGTAGCTTCATCAAACTCTGGCACGCGATTTTCCGGCGGTCTGCATTTGACGATGTTGGCAATGTAAACCTGCTCGCGACTCAAGCCCATTGCGGTAATCATGTTGTTCAGCAACTGGCCGCCCCGGCCAACAAAGGGAAGTCCCTGTTCGTCCTCGTCTGCACCTGGCCCTTCGCCAACAAACATCAGCTCGGCATTGGGGTCGCCATCGCCAAAGACAATTTTGTTGCGCTGCTCGCAGAGTGTGCAGCGCGTGCAGTCGCCAATCTCCTCGCGAATGGACTGCAGGGCTGCTGGCTTTTGCGCAGGCAGCAGCGTAGGAGTGTTTGCGATTGCAACGTTGGGCGGATAAAGAATTGCAGTTTTACGAGCCATGTCGAGCGTGTCTTCCTGTGTGCTGGGATCAAGGTGTGCAACCGGAAGCTCCGGCGCTGGCGTAGCAACCGCCTCCGATGGAGAGGCGATGGGAACAGGCGATGCCAGGGTATCCACGAGCGGTTCGTTTTGCAGGTCATTTTTTCCGCGATAGAAATCGGTCAGGCCCAGCTCGCGGCAAAACTCCAGCAGCGTGTGCGCGTGTTGGCGCGATTCGGTATCCATTGGCTCGGTGTTCCTCGGAGGCGGCATGTTTAGTGGCGATGAACGGGCGTGTGCGAAGGCGTGGAGTAGGTGGCCGTCTCGGAGATTACATTTCGTGAATGCCGCAGCGCCAGCGCCTCGTCCAGAATGCGGTCGGCCAGTGCGCGTTTGCTCATCTCTGGCAGGTCGATGGCCGTCGAAGGAGTCAAAAACGTGGCAGCATTGCGGTCGGAATCAAAGCCAATCCCCTCGCGGGATACATCGTTCAGAACAATGGCATCGGCACCTTTGCGCTCCAGCTTGCCGCGCCCGTGTTGAAGCGGCTGATTGGTCTCGGCGGCAAAGCCAATCACCAGCGTGCCCGGATTGCGACGCTGGACAACTTCGGCCAGAATGTCTTCGGTCGGCTCAAGCTGCAGCGTGATCGGCCCGGCGCGTTTGATCTTCTGGTCTGCCTGGATGCGTGGACGGAAATCGGCGACCGCAGCCGCTTTGATGACCAGCGTGGCCTGCGACAGATGATGGAGGACGGCGGCGTGCATCTCGTCTGCTGTAATCACGGGGATCATTTCACACCCGGCAGGCGGTTGCAGTTGGGTTGGCGCGCTGATGAGCAGGACGCGAGCGCCGCGTTGCCGCGCAGCCTCTGCCAGCGCGTAGCCCATCTTGCCGCTGGAACGATTACCAATGTAGCGCACAGGATCAATGGGTTCCCGCGTACCCCCGGCAGTCACCAGAACTGTTTCTTGCGCCAGATCGTGACGACGATGCAGTGCTTCCAGAACGGCGCGAACAATGGGATCGCTCTCGGCCAGCCG
>DAHXNK010000119.1 GCA_027365415.1 Acidobacteriaceae bacterium | reverse complement strand
CGTGCGCCTGCTGCGGCGCGACATTGAAGCGCTGCGCGTGAATGGTCGCGGACGAACGCGCGATTTTGTCATCTACGACGAGAACGATCAGCAGGCCATCGTCAAGCAGGCAATGAAGCGCATGGGGCTGGACGACAAGCAACTGACGCCGCGACAGGTACTCTCGCGCATCTCTTGGGCGAAGAATCATATGCTCGATCCACAGGAGATGTATCTGCAATCGGCAGACCCCAAAACAGAGCGCATCGCACACATTTACGAGCAGTATTCCAAGGAGTTGGAGCGCGCCAACGCGCTGGATTTTGACGATCTGCTACTGGAGGGCGTTCGCCTGTTGAGCGTCAGCGCTGAGGTGCGCGCAGCTTACAATCGGCGCTACCGCTATTTGATGATCGACGAGTATCAGGACACCAACCGTCCGCAATATGAGTTGATGAAGCTGCTGGCCGGAGAGGGAAAAAATGTCTGCGTTGTCGGCGATGAAGATCAGAGCATCTACTCCTGGCGCGGAGCCGACATTCGCAACATTTTAGAGTTTGAGAAGGACTTTCCGCAGAGCAACATCATTCGACTGGAGCAGAATTACCGCTCCACACAGGTGATTCTGGAAGCAGCAGCGGGCGTGGTTGCAAACAATCTTCAGCGCAAAGGAAAATCTCTTTGGACGACGCGGCCCGGCGGCGCGCAGGTGGGCTACTACGAAGCCCTGGACGGCGAAGGCGAGGCGCTTTTTATCGCCGATACCATCCAGAAATATATTCGCCAGACCGGAGATAACGAAGAGCTGCCGCGCATCGCCGTGCTCTATCGAACCAACTCGCAGTCGCGCCTGGTGGAAGAGGGTTTGCGGCGCTACGGCATTGCCTATTCGATGGTCGGCGGATTTTCTTTTTATGACCGCGCCGAGATTAAAGACCTGCTGAGCTACCTGAAGCTGGTGCAGAATGTCGACGACTCCGTTGCGCTGCAACGCACCATCAACACTCCGGCACGCGGTATCGGAAAGACCACGGTGGAAACCCTGGAGCGGCTGGCGCTGGAGACCGGGACAAGCACTTGGGCCGCCATTCATGCGGCGATCCGCGAGCGTCTGCTTCCCACGCGCACGCTGCTGGCGCTGGATGGATTTCGTCGCATGATTGAAGATGCGCGCGCGCTGCTGGGATCGGGATTTGCCGACAAGCTGGCGGGCGACATTGCTGCCGAAGCTGCGCCAGAGGCTACCTCCGAGGCGAGTACGGAGGCGGATATCAGCTTCGACTTTGGCAGCGCAGATGCTGCGGAGGACGCTTCGGCGACGACATTTTCTCCTACGGAATTTTCCCCCGCCCAATTTTCTCCTTTCACGGCCAAGCAGGCCGCAGGACGGAGAGCTGCAACCAAGCCCTCGGACGACGCGCCTGCCGATACCGAGAAACCAGCCTTTCGACAGCCCGGCGATGCCGCCACGCTGCCAGAACTGCTGAAATTTCTCATCGACCGCAGCGGCTATATACGAGCGCTGGAAGAAGAGGCCACGCCGGAGGCGACCTCGCGCATCGAAAATTTACGCGAGTTAGTCAATGCCGCGCAGGATGCGCAGGAGCGCGGCGAAACGCTGACGGAATTTCTGGATCACGCCGCGCTGGTCAGCGACACCGATCAGTACAATCCGGAGGCGCGTGTCACGTTGATGACGCTGCACGCAGCCAAGGGACTGGAGTTTCCGCTGGTCTTTTTAGCCGGAATGGAGGAGGGTCTTTTCCCGCACTCACGCACCTTTAACGATGCCAACGGGCTGGAAGAGGAGCGCCGCCTTTGCTACGTGGGCATGACGCGCGCGATGGATTCTCTGCTTCTGACACGCGCCCGTTTTCGTCGGCGCTATGGCAACGAAATGCCGGAGCACTCGACTCCATCGCGCTTCCTAGCGGAGATTCCACAGCATTTGATAGAAGACCTGAGCGTGAGCGCACAGCCAGCCAGCAATCCGGGCGGTTATGGAAGCAGCTACAGCCGCAGGCAGCGCAACAGCGCGGATACAGGCGCAGCGACGGGGCAGCACTGGAATTACGAGGATGAAGATCAGAGTGCGCGACCCTCCAGATCCACCGCCGCGCGAAAGTCGAGCAAGCCAGCAGCGCCGAGCGGCAACTCCATCGACAACATTGCGCAGTTTTTCGGCGCGCGTGGAGAGAAGCTTGCGCGCCCCAAACTCCCCGCGCCAGAGACCATCGGCAGCACCGGATTTCGCAATGGCCAGCGCGTTCGCCATCCGAAATATGGAGAAGGAACCGTCTTTCATCGCGAGGGCGACGGAGAGAATGCCAAGATTACGGTACAATTTCAGAGATTCGGCATAAAAAAGCTGGTGGAGAAATTTGCGCAACTGGAGCGCGTGTAACCACGCCTTCCGCTATGCAAAACGCCACGATGCAAACCACGTCGATATTTACAGAATGCGCGGCAATGCTCACGCATACGCGCAATAGGAAACGAAAAGGATTATGGCCAATACAAAGAAAATCGAAGATAAAGCAGAACGCAAACAAGTAAAACGCGCAGCCCGGAAAAAGGCCGCCCCCAAAGCAAAGCGCACAGAACCACGCGGCTCCAACAAAGCCAAGGTGAAGAAGGCCGCGCGCGCCGTAGGCAAGCGCTAGTTGGGATTTATAGTTAGCGCGTAAACAAAAGCGAAGGATGCAGAGCATTTTCCAAGTCCAGATCGTCTGCATTCTTCGTTGTGCGCAGAATGGCTTCATCCTTAGATCGAAATACCCGTCAAATCCAAGGATGAACCAGATGGCTATCTGGATGGAATCGAGCCTCGAATTCCATCCCCAGTGGAGGATGTTCTGCCCAAGCAGATTTTCGCCACCAAATCCATCGACGCGCTGATCGCCCAATCGGAGCAACCCGATCATCGCCTGCGGAAGACGCTTGGCCCGGTCTCGCTGACGGCGCTCGGCATTGGCGCAGTCATCGGATCGGGAATCTTTACCGTGATCGGCACTGCCAT
>DAHXNK010000118.1 GCA_027365415.1 Acidobacteriaceae bacterium | reverse complement strand
TCATCCGATTCCGGTTCATTGTCTTTCCCTCGCGCCTACCAAAATTGCTACTGCATTCGTCCCCATACCTGAATCCTGAAATTGAACCCTGCAACCGAATCCTTCCCAGACAACGGCTGTCGATCTGCTTACAGGCAGCCCACCGCAACATGTAAACATCCGGGCCGCACACCGCAGGGCGCACAACTAAACCGATACACTGAATCGATTTATGCAGATTGAAAGTGAGGTTAGCGCTAGAATTCTTCTTTGTCAAGATATTTTTTGCTTTTTCAGGATATTTTTCTTTGGGGTTTGGGAACCCCCTATTTGCCAATACAAAAGGTGAAAAATATCTGGTTCAAAATATCGTCGATCGTGGTCTGGCCAGTCAGCGCATCCAGTGCGCGGAGCGCGCTATAGAGGTCGAGCAGTAGCATCTCATGCGGCACGGAGGTTTCGACGGCCATGCGGGCTGCGGTCAACGCCTCCATCGCCGCCGCGATCTCCTGTTGCTGGCGCAGGTTGGTCACCAGCCCGGATTCCATCTCCGCGCCACTGCCGCGCACCAGAGTCAGAATCTTCTCCTGCAATGCCGCGATGCCTTCGCCCGTTAGGGCAGAGGCGCGCAGCATCGGCAGAGAAAATTCCGCTGCAAGGGCGACCATGCTGACTTCGTTTTTTGATTCTCTCGCGCAGGGCAAGTCGATCTTGTTACACACCGCCAGTGCGCGGCGACCCGCGAGATGCTGCAACAGCTTTCGCTCATGCGCGTTCACCTGCGTCACGCTGGCATCGAACACCACCAACACCACATCGGCATCGGCCACAGCCTCGCGTGATTTTTGTATGCCGAGGCTCTCGGCCTCATCTGCCGATTCTCGAATGCCTGCGGTATCCATCAAGTCGATGGGAATGCCGCCGAGCGAGACGCGCTCCGTGACCATATCTCGCGTGGTTCCCGGCGTGGCCGTCACAATGGAGCGTTCGCGCTGTACCAGGCGATTGAAGAGAGACGACTTTCCCGCATTCGGCCTGCCCACAATGGCCAGCGAAAATCCATCGCGCACGATGCGTCCGTAGGCGAAGCCCGCAGCAAGATGCTGCAAGGGTTCGGCGATGCTTGCGATGCGAGGAAGAATTGCTGCTGCGGAGATTACGTCGATGTCGTCTTCGGCAAAGTCGATGCCCGCTTCGAGTTCCACTATTAGATCGACCAGCGTCTGTTTGATAGGCCGAATGCGACGGGAGAGCGAGCCGTCGAGTTGCTCCGAGGCAATCTTGGCCTGATACAGGGTCTGCGCGTCGATCAGGTCACGCACGGCTTCAGCTTGCGTCAGGTCGAGCCTGCCAGAGAGAAATGCGCGCTCGGTGAACTCTCCGGGCCGCGCCAGCCGCGCTCCGCCTGCGATGCAGGCCCGCACAAGAAATTCCAAAATCACCGGCGCGCCATGCGCGGCAATCTCGACGACATCTTCACTGGTATAAGAATGCGGCGCAGAAAACCACGTTACGACAGCCTCGTCGAGGCGTGCTCCTGTGGCAGGGTCGAGCAGTTCCGCAAAGCGCGCCTGCGCCGGAGCCAGCGCATGACGCAAGCGCAGCAGCGGCGCGGTAATGACGACGGCCTGCGACCCACTAAGGCGCACAATGCCAATCCCGCCGCGTCCGGGCGGCGTGGAAATCGCCACGATGGTGTCGTTGGTCAGAGCGTTATCTCAAAGTTTGGCTTTATTGTTATGCCTTGGATGTTTTGACCTGAAAAGCCTGTGGTTCGGATCAAGCCATATTAAATAGAACATGTTATGAATCAGCAATCCATGCGCCCGCCAAGTAGACCCTGGTGATCCTAACTTGAGCTCCCATGCTTCACTCTCAATCAACTGCTCATCAAGCATCTTTCCATTCAGATGTTTACGAAGATACTCAGGATCAATCGTGTTCCGATCTGATTCGTGGTTGAAATCTCTGAACATCTCAACCGTGTAATTACTATAGCTTTGAACACGCCGCAATAGGCTACACAGGTAATCTTTATCGCAAAGATCAAGGCCGAAATTGCTGTCTATGGCATCCAGATGCTTAAACGAAAATTCGAGCAGCCTACTATCCTCTGCTGCATCTTCTTGGGCAGCAGAGGGAGGAATTTTGCGTCGGGAAAATTTTCTACCCATTGAGTCGTGCGCTGAAGTATTTCTTAATCGATTCTTGTGTAATGACCCGATTGGAAGGTTCGTCGGGAGATAGTGTTCCCCGCGTCTCTTTCCAAGGACCTTCCCGATGTGTCATGCGCTCTAAGGTTGTCGCGTCAAATCCTCCATACACCCCCAGCACTTCCATCAAATGAAACTTCACATCGGCTGTGGTTTGAGCCTCAACGCTTTCAGTGATTGGACGCCAAGCATATCGCTTGTATTCACGAAAAACGTTTGGAACTACAGGGCCGTGAACCCAAGCCTCGATTGAATCCTCGAAAAGTGGCGTACCATACAGCGCCAAGTGCCATGCCTGTGCGTAATACAAAAGCTTTTGCAGCTTTAAGTTGCTGATTTCCTTCTTTTTTTTCTGGAAGGAAGCAATGAAATACTTTGCGATATCGGATGCAGTCGTAGGCTTCATACCTTCCCCCTTGTGTACTTTGATGTCGTTTCCCACAACATTAGTAGCAAGCCAGCATTAAATCAATAGGAATTTACCGAGAATCCGTCCGCATTTTTTATCTGCGCCCGGAACCACGCTGCCCAAAGCCACGCGCAGGCGCGGCGCTCGCAACGGGAAGAGCGCCCGTCCAGTCCTTTGGAACCACCACCACGCTGCGATCTCGACCCTCGCCGCTGCTCTCGCTTCTCAAGTCTTCGCAGGAGCGCAGGGCCAAATGCAGCAGGCGACGTTCCCGCGAACTCATGGGCGAAAACAGATAGGGTCGGCCTGTGCTGCGGACGCGCTCGGCAGCGGTGTCGGCCAACAGGCGCAGCTCGCGGGCGCGCATCGCCTTGTAGCCGTTGGAATCAAAGGAAATCTTGTCGTGCTCCGCCATCTCCAATCGCAACACTTTGGCGGCAATGTGCTCCATGGCATGGAGCAGCTCCGCGTTCCGCTCCAGCAGCAGATCTTTGTCCGGCCCAGCCATCTCGACGTAAATTTCGCGTGACTCCAGTCCATCGGGATCGGCTGCGCCCGGCCCAGCGGTAATGCGGTACTTGAGTCGCAGGCCACCAACTCCAGTCAGCGTCTTTAACAGGGCATCCACGGTTTGCGCGGCGGCGCGATAGTC
>DAHXNK010000117.1 GCA_027365415.1 Acidobacteriaceae bacterium | reverse complement strand
TCCGATCTACTTTGAGCGATACCTGAAAATTCCCACGGTGATGATGGGCTTTGGTCTGCCGGATGACAATCTGCACGCGCCCAATGAAAAATTTCACATCGCCAATTTTGATCGCGGAATCGAAACCGCCATTCATTTCTTTGAGCGGCTGGGAGCGGCGTAGGTGTTCGCCAACTCTGCGGCGACGGGCTTTGTGCTGGCCGGTGGAAGCGGCGCGCGGATGGGGCAGGATAAAGTTCTGCTGCCTTGGGGCGATAGCACGCTGTTGGAAGAGGCGCTGCGCAAGCTGCGCGTCGTCTGCGGCGAAGTTCGCATCTGCGCCAACCGATTGGATCTGGGCGCGTATGCCCCGATCATTTTTGATGCGATTGCGCTGGATAGCGTCACGCCGGGCGCTGGGTCGGAGGAAGCTGGCAGAAGCGAATCCATTGGCCCGCTGGGCGGCATCGTCGCGGCGCTGAAAAACACAGCAACGGAATGGAATCTTTTTCTCCCCGTCGATCTGCCTCTGTTGCCAGTGGAGTTTCTGACGGAATTATTGGAGCGGGCGCGCAGCAGTGCTGCATGGGCGGTCATCCCATGCCTTGCAGGAAGGCCGCAGCCGCTTTGCGCGGCCTATCATCGTGATCTTCTGCCGGGGCTGGTTCAGGCCGTGGCAGAGGGGAAGTTCAAGGTGATGCTTGCTCTGGAATCTGCGGTACAGGCGATCCAGGACGCTCGGCTGCCAGACTCGCGGGAGGGAATCGATCGCTGGGATATTCCTCTGCAGGAACAGGCCAACTGGTTTCTGAACCTGAATACCCCGGAAGAATTGGAGCAGGCGCAGCGCCTATTTTTGCGGTGTTAGCGTGAGCGTGTGCGTTGCGGATTTCTGCACGTCATTTGCGCTGAAGGGTAGCGGGAAGGTGGTGCCCGCATACCAGTAAGGCCAGTGGTCTTTGTAGTAGCCGCTGAGCGGATCGCCGGATTCTCCAATGACAAGATTCAGCGTGGAGCGATCCAGATCGGAGAAATCCACGGTCAGCCGTTCAGAGGGGCCAAAGCTGCGGCCCACTTGTTTCACAGTGCTGTCATCGCCGGATTGCGGCAGCACGCCGATTCCCGTGAGCGCGCGCAGCCAGGGGATTTGTCCGTACAGCGGATGCTCCACTTCGACGGGATGGACGTATCCATAGCGCCAGCGCTTCAGGTTCAGCGGCGCGTGGGCGGCGCGGAGACCCTGTGTCACGGCTGCGGTTAGCAGATCATTCCAGTCGGTGAAATGTGGAGGCAGCCAGCGCGCTGGCTCGTGCGTAATCAGTTGCTCCTCGACATAAGAGGACTCATTCCAGCGGTAAATCTTCCACTCCTTGCCCAGCCTAGGTGCGAGCAGCATGGGCCAGAGCGCACTGCGCGCGGCATCGGTGATGGTGGCAGCCGGGGAGGGAATGCTCACCGTGCCGTCCCAAGATCGCAGTAGATTCGCCGCTTGGCGTAGACGCGGGTTGGCGTATTGCGCGTGATCGATAGCGTAGGCAAAGCGTTGCGCCAACTCCTGATCGAGTTCCGAGTGAACATCATTTTGCAGCGCCAGCATGTCAGCGGCAGAGAGTCGAGGCTGGCTGGCCAGCACCTTCCAGATGCGCTCATTGCGATAGGGCGCGTCCCAGTTCAACGTAATGGGATATGGGTAGCCATCGGGCGCGATGCGAGCATTGGCCGTGGCCAGAATGCCGCCCGGCGGATCGTAGGCCGAGGGCAAATCATCAAAGGGAATATAGCCCTGCCATTCGTGATTTGCATCTGAGATGGGCACGCCGGAGAGTCCGTTGGGACGCAGCGGAATTTTGCCCACGGCCTGATAGCCGATGTGCCCCGCCGTATCTCCATAGACGACATTTTGCGGCGGGCCGCCAAATGAAGCGAAGGCAGCGCGGAATTGCTCCCAGTTGGCCGCGCTGTCCACGGCATAGAAAGGGATGGTGACGGCGGCAGGATCGTAGGCTGTCCAGCGCAGCGCGAGTACGCGCTTTTCATGCGGCAGCAGTGGCGAGATGATCGGCCCATGCGCAGTGCGGCGCACGTCGAGTACGACATCCCGCCCGTTGCGCACATGGATCACCTCGCGCACATGCTGAAAGGGATGCCAGCCATCGGGCGCGAGATAGCGATCCCCCTGCGTTTGTTCGATGTAGATATCCTGCACGTCGGCGTACATATCGGTAAATCCCCAGGCGATGTGCGCGTTGTGCCCGACGATTACGAATGGCATTCCCGGAAGCGTGACGCCCGCAACGTTAAAATCTCCGGCAGTGAGTTGCGCTTCATACCAAATGTTGGGGATGGTGTGATCTAGGTGCATGTCATTGGAGAGCAGCGGCAATCCGGTGACGGTATGCGCGCCGGAGACAACCCAGTTATTGGAACCAGGCACGCAGTCGCGGCAGTCTGGCCCGTGTTGTACATGCAGCAGATCATCCAGATGCAGCAACTCCTGCGGAGTGGCCTGTGCCCCGACTTGGGAGGCATCGAGCGGAATCTCCAGAATTTTCTGCGGCGCAGTAATCTCCGGCGCGCTGCTGACGGGTGGATGGTCGCGCCAGGAGCCGACGGGGTAGAGATCGTTCAGCATCTCCGGCGATAACTTGGCGGAGATTTTCTCCCGCGCCAACTTTGTCGGAAAATCGGTGGAGAGCATCTGCTGCATGTTCATGCCAATCAGCAGCGAATCCACGGGCTGCCAGGGGCGCGGACGATAGTCCAGTAGTCGAAACTCCGCAGGCAGATGTGATTGCGTGGCGGTGATGAAGGCATTGACTCCTGCGGCGTAGTCTGCGAGAAAGTGTTGTTCGCGCTCTGGAAGCGCCGCTGTAGCGGCCTCTGCAGCTTCGCGGATTTGCAGAATACGCTGGGTACGATCATGCTCCAAAAGATTGTTGCCCAGAATTTCTGCGAGGTCTCCGGCGGCAAAACGACGCAGCATATCCATCTGCCATAGACGATCCTGCGCGGTTACGTAGCCCTGCGCGCGCCACAGGTCGTCGAGATTTTGCGCCGCGATGTGCGGCACGCCATGCGCATCGCGCTGCACGGTGACGGGAGCGGCGAGGCCAGCGACGGCCAGTTGCCCATCCAGTTGCGGCAGGGAAGCGCGCATGTTGTGCCGCAGCCAGAGCGTGCTGCCCCACGCCACGGCGAACAGCAGAACGGCGAACAGCAAGATGCCAAAGACGAAGAGGCGCGGGCCGCGTCCCATTGGGGACGGACGCGGGGATGGGCGTGGGGAGGGTTCTGTCTGCGATACCGAAGCGGCCATGCTGGGATGAGTCTAGCAGGAGATTTTAGAAAATGGGATTGCACGCTTCGGGAGTCACTTTGCTATGCTGGGAGTGCTTTTGCGCTCACGAAAATTTTGATGCCGCA
>DAHXNK010000116.1 GCA_027365415.1 Acidobacteriaceae bacterium | reverse complement strand
CGCTAGCCACGCCACCGCCGGAGAGATTCTCCGTCGATCCGCGAATGGCCGACAAGTTGCTCCCCGTGCCCGAACCCCACTTGAACAACATGCCTTCGGTTTTGGCCAGCGTCAAAATGGAATCGAGCGAATCCTGCACGGCATTGATGAAACAGGCGGAGCATTGCGGATTGCGATAGCCCGTGACGGAAAACTCCACCGCGCAGGTGTGCGGATTCCAGTGCCAGTTTTGCGCGTCGGAGTTTGGCTCCAGCCGATCACAGCCCACGTTGAACCAGACCGGAGAATTGAAGGCGACCTTCTGGTTGAGCAACAGATGCGCCAGTTCATCGTAGAAAATCGCCGCGTCCTCTGGCGTGGCAAAGTATCCGTCTGCCATGCCCCAGTCGCGGATGGTCTCGGCCACGCGCGCAATCAACTGGCGCACTCCGGTCTCGCGCTCCGGCGTGCCCACCTGTCCGTGCAGATATTTGCTGGCCACAATGTTGGTCGCGGTCATTGACCAATCAGCAGGAACCTCGACATCCTTCTGCTCAAAGATGCTGTTGCCCTTGGAGTCGGTGATGCTGGCCGTGCGGCGCTCCCAAGTGATTTCGTCGTAAGACGAAACACCGGGCCGAGTAAAGAAGCGCGGAAAGGTGAGGCCAACGATATTTTTGGCCGGAGATGCCGCCAAAGTCGTGGGAGCAGGCTCTGCGATAGAGGGTTTCGCTGCGATCATGGCAGCGCCACTCGTTGCAGATGCTTTTTTCTGTATAACTTCGGCCATGTCGGCCTCCTGTATTGGTTTGATGTCTGGTCTCGCGTCCGAGGTCTGCATTTTTACGTGCCGCCGGATCGTACATGTCTGCCGGAAAACAGGCCGCCATCCCGAAAGATATTTCCGAAAGCTAGTTCGGGGAGGGACACCTGTTCCAGCGAGGCAAATATAAGCCCGCAAGAGGAAAGCTACCGCTGTCGGTTGTGGATGTCAAGGGATAACCACAACATCTGGTATTTTTCTTGCAGCCTTTCCCGTTTTGATTCACTCCCTGGAACTTCGATGCGGCATGGCAATTTACGCTGCACTCAGTGCTGACACTACGCGCTGCGCGCACCTGGGGCAAGGAGCAAAAATGGTGCATTCCCGGTGGATAGGTGTGCAGTGTGTGGATAAAAGGGCCGTGCGCTTTACCGAAGTCGAGCACGCCGTTACAATCGGACAGAAGGGCCGACGTAGCTCAGTTGGTAGAGCAACTGATTCGTAATCAGTAGGTCACCGGTTCAACTCCGGTCGTCGGCTCCACGCAAAACTCCCAGACTGAAATATATCTCTGGGCAATTGAGTTGCTGCGGCGGTAAATGTTAACCATGCACTACGAGAAAACATACCGCCCAACGTTTACTGTTGTTGGCATTGCATGCCGAGCATCCGACGCGCAGCCGCAGGCCGCCTACAATCTCTGGCAACGCTTCTATAAAGAAAAAATTTCCACGCGTGTACAGGCACGCGTCCGAGATGCCGTGTATGCGATCTACTGTGAATACGACAGCGATCATACCGGCGAGTACACGTTCGTGCTGGGTTATGAGGTGCCCGCAGATGCCGCGATTGTAGAGGATACCCCAGATGGACTGGTGGTGGCCGTCGTCCCTGCCGCCCAATATGCCGTGCTTGAAGCGCGTGGAGAACAGCCAGAGGCATTGCTCTCCGTGTGGGAGCATGTATGGACTTCCACGTTGGCGCGCAGCTACATTTGCGATTTCGAGGTTCATTGGGGGCCGGTGGCCGTCGAAGTTTATGTCGGAATGAAATAAAACCAGTCGATTTATTCCCGGTTTTACCCGTTTTTTCCAGTTTTGGACGTCTTTTCCTCAGGAAATCTGGGATTTCCCTTGTAGTCAACGAAAAAAATCAGCATAATGAGCGGCAGTAGGTGGAAATGCTGCGCCCAGGACTGTGACCCTATATAGCCGTCAAGACGTTCTTCGCATCCTACACATCACCACTCGCCAATTGAGTGGATGGGAGCGCTCCGGCCTTGTAGACACACTGGAGACCTACACCTTCCAGCATCTCTCCCAGATACGCACGCTGCGCGATCTTTCTTCCCGGCGCATCCGCGCATCGAGCATTCATGCTTCGGTGGCGGCCATGCGGCGCGTCTCCGGCATGGCAAATCCGTTGCAGGAATCCTCCACCGTCACCACTGGCTCCCGCGTGGTCTTCCGCCACGCCGGTACGGTTGTCGATCCCATCTCCCGCCAGCTTATGTTCGATTTTGAAAACCACGTGCAGCGTCCCATATGCAGCGTAGCCCACATGGGGATCAGCCAGCGCAGTCGCGATGCGTATATCGCCGGACTGTTCCTGGAGGCCGTGCGGCGCGAGGACGAGCGCGGCGCGCGCAAGCAGGTCGTCAAGCAGGCCGTCAGGCAGATCATGGAAATATACCAGCGCATTCTCGAAATCCAGCCGAATCATGCGCCCGCCTGCATCAATCTCGGCACCATATATTACAACCTGCGCCAATATGCCCGCGCCGAGGAGATGTATCGCCGCGCCACCGAGGCCGATCCGCGCTATGCGCTGGCCTTTTTCGATCTGGGCAATGTGCTGGATGAAATGAAGCGCCTGCCGGAGGCCATCGACGCCTACAAACAGGCGATTCACTTGGTGCCCGATTATGGCGACGCGCACTACAATCTGGCGCTGGCCTATGACCGTCAGGGCGAGTCGCGCCGGGCGCTCTGGCACTGGGTCTATTACACGCGGCTCGACCCCGCTGGCCCTTGGGCCGACCATGCTCGCGCCCAGGCGCAGAAGGCGCTCGAAGGCGAGCACCTGAAGATTGTCTACCGCCGCGGCTAGGGCCGACGCAATACCGACGATTCCTCCGAATTTCAGCTAAGCTATAGGCATAGGGCTGTAGCTTCAACGAAACGAGGCATTCCAATGACACCCGACAAGCAGACAGGCAATCGCAAACCCGACAAAACCAATGAGGGCGCGAGGGGTATGGCTCACGATAGTATGCCAACTGGTTTGCGCAAATTTAAGCCGACAGCACCGCCTAACTATAAATCGCCAACTCCGGTGCGCGTACCCCTTCCGCCTACATCCAACAAAGGAAGTTAGGAACATATAGGGGCGCATGCCAACCACCATTCAGGCACTCGGAGTTTTCCTAGTTCTCCTGCCCAGGTTTACCTGTGCCTATATTGTCCAGCAGCTCGCTGTCCGCCCCAAGCAAACAGAACTGGATAAAGTCATTGAAGCCCTGCTACTCAGTTTTGTTCTTTATCTCGGTATAGCTCCCTGTTTCGAGTTTGCATTGCCTGTGGGATGGCATTCGATTGCAATCGGCAGCTATGTGATTACCGTCGCCTGGAAAGAACTTGCGGTGCTTGCTCTGTGTGCGGTTGGCTTGGGGATTCTTTATGCGGCAAACCTCAATC
>DAHXNK010000115.1 GCA_027365415.1 Acidobacteriaceae bacterium | reverse complement strand
CCTAGATGCCGCTGTAGTTGCATATCGGACTGAAATAGTCGTATACTGGCGTCACGCCCTGTGTGGGTAGGAAAACAAAGGCGCGCCATGCTCAGACTGACCAAAAAAGCGGATTACGGGTTGATGGCCGTGAAGTATCTGGCTGAATGCGCGGGAACCCGCGCATTCAGCGCCAAGGATATTGGGGATGCCTATCACATTCCCGTGCCGTTGCTAGCCAAGATTTTGCAGCAGCTAACACGCGCCGGGATTTTGGTGTCGCATTCCGGGATCAACGGGGGCTATTCGCTGGCGCGAAGCGCGGATGGAATCACGGCCTTCGAGGTGGTGCGAGCCATTGAAGGGCCGCTCTTCATTACCTCCTGCGTGACGGTTCACGGAGCGTGCGACCTGACAGAGTGCTGCACCATCAAAGAACCGTTGCAGAAGTTGAATGACACCATTCGAGATTTGCTGATGGGAATGCGCATCTCGGATATATGCGAAGATTCTGCGGCCAGGACACATGCAGGACATGGCCGTCATGCGAAAGAAAATCTAGTCACGCTGAATTATTAAGTAAGGGAGAATCCAACGATGTCTACTGTCGAGAGTCTAACCACACCGCGCAACGGTACGAGCCACGGCGTTCACCTGCCTATCTACATGGACAATCACGCGACCACGCCGATGGATCCTCGCGTGCTGGATGCCATGATGCCGTACTTTACAAAAATCTTTGGCAATGCCGCCAGCAGGAATCACTCCTTTGGCTGGGAGGCGGAGCAGGCAGTCGAGCAGGCGCGAGAGCAGATTGCGAAGCTGATTGGCGCGACGGCGAAGGAGATCATCTTCACCTCCGGCGCGACGGAGAGCAACAATCTTGCCATCAAAGGCATTGCCGAGATGTACAAGGAGCGCGGCAATCACATCATCACCCAGGTTACGGAGCATAAGGCCGTACTTGACACCTGCAAGCGCCTGGAGAAATCCGGCTGTCGCGTTACCTATCTGCCGGTCGATGCCGAAGGTCGCATCGACATGGAAGACCTGAAGCGCGCGATGGAGGACAAGACCATCTTGGTGAGCATCATGTTTGCCAATAACGAAATCGGCGTGATTCAGCCGATGGAGGAGATTGGCAAGCTCTGCCGTGAGCGCGGCGTACTTTTCCATACCGATGCGGTGCAGGCGGTGGGCAAGGTTCCGGTGGACGTGAATGCGTTGAACATCGACGTGCTCTCGCTCTCTGGCCACAAGATTTACGGCCCCAAAGGCGTGGGCGCGCTGTATGTGCGTCGTCGCAATCCCCGCGTGCAAATCTCCGCGCAGATCGACGGCGGCGGGCACGAGCGCGGAATGCGCTCCGGCACGCTGAATGTTGCGGGCATTGTGGGATTGGGGAAGGCCTGTGAGATTTCTCGCGAAGAGATGTCGGTGGAGGCCGAGCGCCTGCGCAAGATGCGCGATCGGTTGCAGGCCAAGCTGGAATCGAAGCTGGATCACATTCATCTCAACGGCACGATGGAGCATCATCTTCCAGGCAATCTGAACATGAGCTTTGTCTATGTGGAAGGCGAGTCGCTGCTGATGGGCATCAATGACATTGCGGTATCGAGCGGCTCGGCCTGCACCTCAGCCACGCTGGAACCATCGTATGTCTTGAAGGCTTTGGGACTCGGCGACGATGTGGCGCACAGTTCAATCCGCTTCGGTCTGGGCCGCTTCAACACCGAGGCCGAGGTGGATTACGTTGCGGACAAGGTGATCGACGTGGTGCAAAAGCTGCGCGAACTTTCTCCGCTATACGAGATGGTGAAGGAAGGCATTGACCTAACCAAGATTCAATGGGAAGCGCATTGAGCGGTGCCGCATCGTTTGCGGCAGCATAAATTCGCATCGTTTGCGGCAGCATAAATTCGCATCGTTTGCGGCAGCATAAATTTTTGATGCGAAACTTTTAGTACGAAACAGGGAGGAACGATATGGCATATAGCGACAAAGTGTTGGATCACTACACGCACCCGCGCAATGTGGGTCAGATGGACAAGGGCAGCGCCGAGGTGGGCACAGGCCTAGTGGGCGCGCCGGAGTGCGGCGACGTGATGCGCTTGCAGATCAAGGTGAACCCGGAGACGCAGGTGATTGAAGATGCGAAGTTCAAGACCTTTGGCTGTGGTTCAGCCATTGCCTCCTCTTCGCTTGCCACCGAGTGGGTGAAGGGCAAGACCGTCGAAGAAGCGATGCAGATTAAGAACACCGACATCGTGAAGGAGCTTTCCCTGCCGCCGGTAAAAATTCACTGTTCCGTGCTGGCGGAAGATGCCATCCGGGCCGCGATTGGCGATTGGAAGAAGAAGAATGGCGTGCAGGAATCCTCTGCCGCTCCAATGGTTGCAACCGCGCATTAAGGGGCTTGCGAGTATGAGTACGGTCGATCAGGGAATCGTGAATCCGACCAACCAGATGCCCGCGCAGAAGGGCATTCAGGTTACTGCGCGGGCGCTTGGTCACATTCGTTCTGCGATGGAGAAAGAAGCTGTTTCTCCGGTGCAGGGCGGCTTGCGTTTGGGCGTGCAGGGTGGGGGATGTTCTGGCTTGTCCTACAACATTCGCTTTGACACGCAGCCGCGGGAGCGCGACCGCGTATACGATTTCGATGGTGTGCGCGTCTTTGTCGATCCCAAATCGTTCATCTATCTGCACGGCATGGTTCTGGATTATGAAGAGTCCCTGATGCGTCAGGGCTTCCACTTCGTCAATCCGAACTCAACCAAATCGTGTGGCTGCGGGTCGTCCTTTTCCTCGTAGTCTGTCGCGCCCAAAGATTCGGCAGGCTGACCAGATACAACACATCCGCGCGCATGGAACAGAGCACATGATACAGATTTTGGCACAACCCGCGATGGCTGACTGCTGGGCCTGCGACGCGCAGAACGCTCCAGAGGCTTACCTCTGCGCTGCCTGTGGCAAGCTCTTGCCGTCGGATTCTACAGACTACTTTGCACTCTTCGGCTTGACGCATCGGCTTACGCTGGACGTGGCTGCGCTAGAGAAACAGTTCTATCGCCTGAGCCGCAAACTGCATCCCGATCTTTACGCGCAGGCCAGCGAAGAAAAACGGCAGTGGAGCCTAGAAAAAAGCGCGTTGCTCAACGATGCCTATCGCGCGCTGCGCGATCCCATTGCGCGCACGGAGTATCTGCTGGAGACGGAAGGCATTCGCCTGGAAGAGCAATCGCGGGATGCAACCGAGGCGGCGCGCGCAACGGGCGCGGCCAAGCAGCAGGTGATTCCGCCGGACATGCTGGAGGAGGTCTTTGAGCTGAACATGCAGTTGGAAGAGGCGCGAATGGCCGCTGCCAGCAACAGTCAAGACTCGGAGTTGATGGCAAATCTGGAAGCCGCCGAGAAGAATTTTACCGCGCAGATGGAAGCCTTGCAGCAGCAGTTGGAATCCCTATGGTCGATTTGGGATCGGGCGCTGGCAGACAACGACGCAGCCGCCAAAGATGCAGCGAAGCAGGCGATGGTCGCGTTGCTGAATCGGCGCAGCTACATTC
>DAHXNK010000114.1 GCA_027365415.1 Acidobacteriaceae bacterium | reverse complement strand
ATGTCGCGCCCAATGCACTTTTTCGGTTCGCTGGGAGCGTCCAGCATGTTGGGCGGAATCGCGCTCTCCGCGTGGCTGCTGGTGTTAAAAATCTTCACGCATCAACCTGTGATGGAGCAACACGGGCCGCTCTTTGTTATCGCGGGCGTGCTCATTCTGGCAGGCATTCAGATGCTGGCCATTGGACTGGTCGGCGAACTCCAGGTACGGCACTACCATCAAAGCCAATATCGCGCTCCCTACACCATTGATCGACTGGTTCGCCTGCGCACGCCGGAGAATCCCAGCATGCTGCACGAAGGCTAACTTCGTCCACCAAAGTCTTCTTCCACTGGGAAAGGATTCTTATATGAAAGCCGTTCGCATCACGCACACGGGCGCTCCTGAAGTGATGAAACTGCTCGAAGTGGAGAATCCCACGCCGGGATCGGGAGAGGTTCTGGTTCAGGTGAGGGCGGCAGGCATCAACTACATTGACGTGTATTACCGCGAAGGTCAATATCAAGCAGACCTGCCGTTTACTCTGGGCATTGAAGGCGCTGGCATCATCGAAAAACTTGGCCGGGGCGTAAAGGATTTTCGCGTCGGCGAGGCGGTGGCATGGTGCATGTATCTGGGCGCGTATGCAGAATATGCCGTGATCCCGGAGCGGCACTTGGTTCACATCCCCGATGGAATGGGATTTGAAGCCGCCGCAGGCGCGCTGCTGCAAGGCATGACGGCGCATTACCTGACTCGCTCCACGTATCCGCTGAAAGCCGGAGAGACAGCCCTGGTTCACGCTGCCGCAGGTGGAGTGGGCTTGCTGCTGACGCAGATGGCATCGCAACTGGGAGCACGTGTGATTGCGACCGTCTCCACGGAAGCCAAAGCAAAGCTGGCCAAAGAGGCGGGCGCGCGCGATGTCATTCTGTATGGAGAACAGGATTTTGAAGTTGAAGTGAAACGCCTGACCGGGAATCGTGGGGTAGATGTGGTCTATGATTCCGTAGGCAGGGCAACCTTCGATAAGTCGCTCAACTGCCTGCGACCGCGTGGCATGATGGCGCTCGTCGGCTCTTCCAGCGGCCCGGTTCCGGTCATTGAGCCAGCGCAACTTTCGCTGTTGGGATCGCTGTATCTGACGCGCCCCAGCCTGGCCCACTACACGCAGACTCGCGAAGAACTGGATTGGCGCTCCGGCGAGGTCTATGCAGCCATCCAAAAGGGTACGCTCAAGCTGCGCATCGACCAGTCATATCCGCTCTCGGAGGTCGTCCACGCGCACGAAGCATTGGAAGCCAGAAAAACGACAGGCAAGGGACTCTTAATTCCTTAAACGCTGCATCAGCGGATGTCGGCGCTTCGGCTTGTTGTTCGCAGAAAAAATACGAGGGAGGTGAAATGCCCAGTCATTGGAGCTTGTTGTCGATTGGCATGTTTGTGGGTTACGTTAGCGGTCTGTTTGGCAAAGGTGGCAGCGCGATTGCCACTCCCATATTACAGTTGGCTGGAACCCCAGCCTTTATTGCGGTTGCCTCACCTCTTCCGGCCACGATTCCCGGCACGCTGGTGGCGACCATCGCCTATTTGCGCCGAGGATTCTACGACAAAAAAGTTATTCTATGGAGCATTGCCGCTGGGTTACCCGCAACCATCCTAGGCGCGTGGTCGAGTAAGTTTACCTCTGGCGCATCGCTGTTGCTGCTCAGCAATATCATTCTCATCGGTCTGGGAATATCCTTCTTCTTTCCAGAGCGGCACGCGGTGCAACGTCTTGCGAAAGATGCTTCGACAGACAACGACGCTTCTGCGGGCAACGTAGAGCCGGATAAAGCTCCAAAGGTGCGACGCGGCGTAGTGCTCAATCTTTCGATTGCGGCAGTGGTTGGTTTTGTTTCCGGCCTACTGGCGAATGCTGGAGGATTCCTGCTGGCTCCCCTCTATGTCAAGATATTACGGCTTCCCATCAAGACCGCCTTTGCCTGCTCCATGTTGGTTTCTGTCGTACTGGCCGTGCCGGGAACGATGGTTCACATAGCGTTGGGGCACATCAATTGGAATGTCGTCCTGTACCTTGGCCTGGGGTCTATTCCTTTGGCGTATCTGGGCGCGAAGAGCGCAATTCGTATGCCAACCCGCCTGCTGACCCCCGCCTTTGGTGTGGTAAATGTCGTCATCGGCGCGCTGGGAGCTGCGGATTCTTTGGGCTGGCACTTGTTCCATCTTGCCTAGAACGCAAACGATGTTTCATGGAAAATCGTTCCTAGTTGAATCTACGAGTATCATTGCAGTCAGTGAGAATGTTTGGGAGATATGTCAGAAACGCAAGAAAAACGTAAGGTGTTGGTCGTGGATGATGAGCGCGTGATTGCTGACACGCTGGTCATCATTTTGCGTCGAAGCGGTTTTGATGCCGTTGCCGCCTATAGCGGAGAGCAATCCTTGGAGGTCGCGGGAGAATTTCGTCCCGACATGATTATCAGCGATGTCATCATGTCGGATATGAATGGCATTGACACCGCAATCCAGATTCGCAGCCTGTTGCCCGATTGCAAAGTGTTGCTCTTCTCCGGTCAGGCGGCCACTGCGGATTTGCTGGAGCGGGCGCGTGCGCAGGGGTATGAGTTTGAGATTTTGGCCAAGCCCGTTCATCCCCAGGATTTGCTGGCGCGGCTGCGTTCCTGATTCGGCTCGATCCGCAGAGAACGATTCCTCGCCGCTATCGCGCTGCCACTACTCCATCGAGTGACGGCCTTCCATCGCGTGGGCCAGCGTGATCTCATCGGCATATTCGATGTCCGCTCCTGCCGGAATTCCCGTGGCGATGCGCGTGATGCGCGCGGAAAACTCTCGTAACTGATCGGCCAGATACATAGCTGTGGCTTCGCCTTCTGTTGTTGGATTGGTGGCCAGAATAATTTCATCCGCCAGGCCCGCGCGCGCGCGATCCAGCAGCCCCTCCATGCGCAGTTGCTCCGGCCCAATGCTGTGCAAGGGGGAGAGCACGCCATGCAGCACATGGTACACCCCGGCATACCGCTTGGTTTTCTCGATGCTGGCAATGTTGGATGGCTCTTCGACAACGCAAATGATCCGCTGATTGCGCGCAGGACTGGTGCAGAAAATGCAGGGATCAAGCTCCGTAATGTTGTTGCAAACGGAGCAAAGCCGCAGATGCGCTTTAAGATCGCGAATGGCCTCCGCCAACGCGACGGCATCCTCCTCCTGCGTTCGCAGTAGATGAAAAGCGAGCCGCTGCGCGCTTTTTCTTCCAATGCCGGGGAGTTTGTTCAACTCGTCGATCAGGCGGGATAGGGGTTCGGCGAAACGTGACATCTATTTTCCCAACATGCCCAGCATGTCCATGCCGCCAAAGGTGCCCGCCAGTTTTCCTTGGAGCGCCTCGTCCACTTTGCGCGTTGCATCATTGCAGGCAGCCGTAATCAGGTCTTGCAGCATCTCCAAATCCGTGGAGGAGCCACCGCTTCCGGCAACTGCCGGGTCGAGTTGCACGCGCAACACCTGCTTGTGCCCATTCATTTGCACAGTGACAGCACCCGCGCCTGCGGAGCCTTCCACCTGTACCTGCGACATGGCCTGCTGCATCTGCTGCTGCATTTGCTGCGCCCGTTCCATC
>DAHXNK010000113.1 GCA_027365415.1 Acidobacteriaceae bacterium | reverse complement strand
CGCGCGGACGCGGCGAGAAAACGGCGATTCTGTGGGAAGGCGAGCCGGGCGAGATTCGCAAGCTGACTTTTGCGGAGCTTGCCCACGAGGTGCAACGCGCCAGCAATATGTTGCGCGCGCATGGGGTTCAGAAAGGCGACCGCGTAGCCATCTACATGGGCATGACCCCGGAGCTGGCCATTGCGGTGCTGGCATGTGCGCGAATTGGCGCGGTGCATTCGGTCATCTTTGGCGGCTTTGCGGCCAGCGCGCTGGTGGATCGCATTCAGGACGCGCAGGCGCATGTGGTTATCACGCAGGATGGGAGCTATCGGCGCGGCGGCGAAGTCCACCTAAAAGCCACGGTGGACGAGGCGATGGAGCGCTGTCCGAATGTGCGTAGCGTGTTGGTGTATCGGCGCACCGGGTCGGCGATTGCGATGAAGGCGGGCCGCGATTTCTGGTGGCAGGAGGAGATGTCCAAAGTAAGCGACATCTGCCCGGCGGAGCCACTCGATGCCGAGCATCCGCTCTACATTTTGTATACCTCTGGCACGACAGGGAAGCCGAAGGGCATCGTGCATACCACGGGCGGCTACGCGGTGCAGACCTATCTGACCAGTAAATATATCTTCGACCTGAAAGAAGACGATGTGTACTGGTGTACGGCAGACATTGGCTGGGTGACAGGCCATTCGTATGTCATCTATGGAGTTTTGCAGAATGGCGTTACCAGCGTGATGTATGAAGGCGCTCCCAATTGGCCGGAGAATGATCGCTTCTGGAAGATCATCGACGATCATCGCGTCACGGTTTTTTACACTGCGCCAACGGCCATTCGCGCATTCATCAAGTGGGGCGACCAGTTTCCAAAGAAACACAAACTGGATACGCTGCGACTGCTGGGGACGGTGGGCGAGCCGATCAATCCCGAAGCCTGGATGTGGTATCACACCATGATTGGCAAGGAGCGCTGCCCCATTGTTGATACCTGGTGGCAGACCGAGACCGGCGGCATTATGCTGTCGTCGATCCCCGGTGCGATTGCCACCAAGCCCGGCTCCGCCACGCTGCCATTTTTTGGCATTGTGCCGGAAGTGGTCACGCGAGAGGGCACTCCCGTTCCCGCTGGACAGGGAGGATTGCTGGTGATTCGTAAGCCCTGGCCCGGCATGGCGCGCACTCTCTACAACGACCCCGAACGCTATGTGCAGCAGTACTGGTCGGACATTCCCGGATCGTACTTTACCGGCGATGGCGCGCGACGCGACAAAGATGGCTATTTCTGGCTGATGGGTCGCGTCGATGATGTCATCAATGTCTCCGGGCATCGGCTGGGAACGATGGAGATCGAATCGGCGCTGGTGGCGCATCCCAAAGTCGCCGAAGCCGCTGTCGTGGGTCGCCCGGATGCGCTCAAGGGACAAGCAATCTCCGCCTTCGTCACGCTAGAGTCGCAGTATGCGCCCTCCCCAGAATTGAAAGAAGAACTGCGCCGCTGGGTGGCCAAGGAGATTGGCTCGCTCGCTCGTCCCGACGATCTGCGCTTTACCGATGCGCTGCCCAAGACGCGGTCCGGCAAGATCATGCGGCGCTTGCTGCGCGAACTCGCAGCAACGGGCGAAGTGAAGGGTGACACTACGACGCTCGAAGACTTCGCCATTCTGGCGCAACTAGGCCAGCAAGACGAATAGGACAACGGTTATACTGCACGCAGCGATCACCCCTGGTTCAAAAGATCTCTGTGCGAAATAAAGCCTCTAACGCTGCGATAACTCCCATCGCTGGGCCTAGTCATCATTTGCCTGCGCTTGATGGCGTGCGCGGACTGGCCATCTTGATGGTGCTCGTCGACCACCTGATGCTTTTTAATAACAGCAATGGTAATCGCTGGATGGATAGTCTGGCGCAACTGCGCGGCTTGGGCGGAATGGGTGTTGATCTTTTCTTTGTTCTCTCCGGTTTTTTGATTACCGGAATTTTGTATGACACGCTGCAGGAGCAACACTACTTCCGCAGCTTCTACGTGCGTCGGTTTCTGCGTATCTTTCCACTCTATTACGGATTTTTATTGCTACTCCTTATCATGACCTCCATGCTGCATGTCAGTTGGGGCGGACGCCAATTTGTTCTGTTGGCGTATTTGCAAAACACGGCGGTCTGGTTTCCTGTCGACGGTTTTCACCCGGCGAATTTGGTGGATCTGAATCATTTCTGGTCGCTAGCCGTCGAGGAGCAGTTTTATCTTTTCTGGCCACTACTGGTTTTTCTGGTAAAAGATCGCCGCAGACTGATACAGCTATCTTTGCTTCTGTCGATGTGCGCGCTGGGTTTGCGCATTTTCCTTTCTACACGAGGCGATGCGCTGGCACCGGGAATTGTTCATGAGTGGACACTTTGTCGCATGGACACGCTGATGTTCGGCGGATGTCTGGCTCTTGGGCTGCGAGGCAATCCGAGGCGGATCGTTCGTCCGATACTGCGCCGATGGTTCAGCGTCTGGCTGGTGGCGGTATTTCTTATGATGGTGGGAGTTGCGATTGGCTATCCTCGTGTGAAAATCAATAGCATCCCCTTTGTCGCTACCTTTGGCTATACGATGATCGCTCTCGCCTTTGCCTGTCTAATTTATTTATCCATCCAGCCCGACTCCCAATGGAACAAATTTTTTCGCATGGGCTGGCTGCGTAACCTAGGGAAATACAGCTATGGCATCTATGTGCTGCATATTTTGGTGGGATACGTCTGGGACATGGCGATGCGCGCCTTGCTGGGCACCAGCCTGCGCATCTGGTTAACCCCGCGAATCCATTCTCGGCCCCTCGCCATTCTGATTGAGTTTTTTCTAGCGGTCAGCGTGGTCTATCTGGCTGCATGGTGCAGCTACAACTTCTACGAAGTCCATTTTCTGCGGCTGAAACGCTACTTTCCCTCTCGCGCTGAAAATGCGCAGCGAGTACAGGCCAGCGTTTCATAGTCCGCAGTGGACGGCTTCGTATTCCGCCTCTGCTCTCAGTGGGCTGTGCCGGGTGGGTCGTCATTGCTGCTGTCGAGTACGACCTTCCAGCTTCCGTCCGACTCTTTTTTCCAGATGGTCATGTAGCGCCCGCGAGTCGCGGCGGAGTTTTTTGCGCGGCCTTCGTAATGGCCCCAGGTAAATCCCATATCGCCGGACGGGGACATTTGTCCGCCCTCCGGTGTCCAGGTGAGTTGATAGTCTGCGGGCGACCAACGGGCCTGCGCGGCCACGGCAGCCTGCCCAATGGCTGCGGCAGTGTGGTTGCCAATGGTCACTCCGTCCTTGTCAAAGAACGAGGCGAAGGCAGGCCCGCCACCCTTGGCTACGGCGGCGGCGAACTTATTTTCCAGGCCAAAGAGAAGAGTCGTTCCTGGGGTGAGCGTTGGCGAGCTGAGCGTTGGCGTTGCGATGAGATTGGAATCCGCTGCGTCAGCCTTGACTCCAGACAGGGAATTCAGCGGCGCTTGTTGCGCGGCGGCTCCGACAGGCGCGTTCGTGGAAGGGACAGAGCAAGGCACATCCAACGGTGCCTGCTGCGCGAGGGCTTGAATGGGCGCGATCAAGGCCATCCAGCCAAAGCAGAGCGCGGGTAACAAGACGGCGGAGGACACATGCAAAAATAAACTGTTTTTTCGGCGCATACAACGACATCTCCAGTGGGACATTCGCATCGGATTCCAGCGATTCAATAATGATCCGGCACAAGAAGTATAGTCCCTGTCCATGCCTGTTTCTCTGTAGGCGCCGATCTCATTCTCCGCTGCAGGAGCCTGCGGTAT
>DAHXNK010000112.1 GCA_027365415.1 Acidobacteriaceae bacterium | reverse complement strand
GGGACGCAGATTTTCCAGAGGATGCTTCGATGGCTTCGCCAACGCAGTGCTACCTAGAATCGCCTTGCTCTTGGTCGGCATTAGCAGCGTGAAGTGATTTCCATCGCTCGCCATGTCGAAGGCGCGTGTCTCCAACACGGGCAACAATCCCAGTACGCGCAGCATCTCCGGCTTGCGCAACAGGATGAACCCGCGTACCGAGGTGTAATCGGTCACCTTCCCCTTGGCCGCTCCGCCCACGGATGCCTGAATGTAAACCGTGGCGCTTAGTGAATGGATCGAATCATATTGCTGATTGATGATCTGGATCAGTTGCTCCGCGCTCGCGCTCTGAACCACGCTTGCGGGCAGGGGCTTTTCCAGAATGCGCGTGTGCCGCAGGCAGCCCGTGATTCCCCCCATGATCCCCAACGACGCAGCCGCCAGCAGCGCCAACAGGCAAACCCGCCTGCGGATGGCTCTCCCAGCCTGGCTCGCTTGTCTGCGTGTCACAGGTTCTTTTTTATTGTCCATGTTCCGCCATGTGATTGGTTGCTGCATGATGCTGTCCGCTTCTGTAGGCTTCCACATTTTTCTGGTGCTCTTCCAGTGTCGCCGCAAAGCGCGAATGTCCGGGATGCAATAGATCACTTACAAAATATAAATTGTCCGTCTTGGCTGGTTGCATGGCCGCCTGCAGAGCCGGAATTCCCGGATTGCAGATCGGCCCCGGAGGCAATCCGGCGTGGACATACGTGTTGTATGATGAGTCCGCCTTCAAATCCGACGCATAAATGGTTCCACGATAGCGTTTTTCCAGCAGCGCCGCATAAATTACCGAAGGATCGGTATCAAGCGGCATTCTGCGCGCAAGCCGATTGGCAAAGACTCCGGCCACCAGCGGACGATCCGCCGCTACGGGTGTCTCTCGCTCCACTAGCGAGGCCAGCGTAACAACATCGTGGACATGCGTCGTTAGTCCCAGCCATGCCGCCTCCGCCCGGAAGCGTCGCACCATCGTTGCCAGAATCTCTCGCGGAGTCGCATCGGGAGTTAGATGATAGGTGTCGGGAAACAGATAGCCCTCTAGGCTGGGCGCGTTGGGATCGAGATCGTGAATCAAATCCGTATCCTGCTGCTCGGCGGCCAGAAAATCCTGTCCCTTATCGATGCCCGCCCGCTCAACGGCCTGGGCAATATCGAAAATGTTGTACCCCTCCGGGATGGTCAGCGCGAGAGTGTAGACATCGCCGCGCCGCAGCCGCCCGTACACTTTGGGCATGGAGACTGGATGATCGAAGCGATATACGCCCGCCTTCAGCGTTCCGCCTTCGACTCGCGTCCATAGCGCAAAGGCGGTCTGGCTGTGAATTACGCCCGCGCTTTTCAGGGTTCCGCCAATCTTCCAGGCCGAAGACCCCGGCGCAATGCGAACCATCTGCGCTGTTGTTGGCCCAGCCGGAATCCACAGCAGGAAGATAATTCCCACTGCCGCCAAAGCCATCAACCCTAGGATCGAAAGAAAAAAACGCACGCGCCCCTATACCTAGAAAGATGTAGCGACCAGAAATCAGAAAGTTGCGGCCACCCGAAAGATGCAACCCCGTCGCCCCTCTTATTGTAGGCTCTCACACCCATTCTTCCAGTGGCTCTGTCCCGTTGTTGTAGCATCTCCGGTAAGATCGGCTGTGTGGACACCTCTCTGCCTGCGCGCATTCTTGGTCTCGATCATGGGGATCGGCGCATTGGCGTGGCCATTTCCGATGAGATGGGACTGACCGCGCAGCCCTTGCTCACGTTGCATCGTACCCAGCGCCGCCAGGACATGCGTTCGCTGGCCCGCATTGTGCGCCGACATGGCTGCGTGGCTATTGTTGTCGGCCTGCCGCTCTACATGTCCGGCGACATTAGCCCGCGCGCCCTAGCCGCACAGTCCTTTGCCGCCGAGCTGCGCGAGGAACTGAAGCTGCCCGTCCTTCTGTGGGATGAACGCCTCAGCACTGCCGAGGCGCATCGCCATCTGGATGCCGCCGGTCGCGCCGCCCACACGCGCAAGGAGGTCATCGATCAGGTGGCCGCCGTTCTCATTCTCCAGAGCTATTTGGATGCCCACCGTGGCGCAGGATCACTTTTTACGCCAAGCAACGTCATATAATCCGTATAATCACAGTCTTGGCAGGGACGTTGTGTCTTTGCTGTTTCTGCGACTTGTGGGAAACATTATCCTGTATCAAGAATTGGTTCCATGCCTGAGCACATTAAGAAGAAACTGGAAGAAGAAATTCGACTCCTTGAGCACGAGCTAACGCACGAGCTGCCAGCCGAGATCAAGAAAGCTGTCGCGCTGGGCGATCTGAGCGAGAACGCCGAGTATCACATGGCCAAGCAGCGCCAGGTCTTCGTCAACGCCCGTCTGGGCCAGCTCAAGCACCGCATGGCGGAGCTTGCCCTGGTCAACCTCTCCAACATTCCCCATGACCGCGTTGCCTTTGGTTCCACGGTGCTGGTCTACGACGGCTCGAAGGACGAGAAGATTACATACAAGCTGGTCACGAGCGAAGAATCCGACGTCACCCAGGGTCTCATCTCCACCACCTCGCCCATTGGCCGCAGCCTGGTCGGCAAACAGGTGGGAGATATGGCGACCGTAGTCACCCCCAACGGAAATCGGGAGTTGGAAATTCTGAAGCTCACCACGATTCACGACGAGGCGAAATGACCTGGACCAGCGCTTTCGGTAGCGGTTGCGCCACCATTCTGCAAAAAATTGTGAATGGTCTGGCGCTCACGCGCATTTCTCCGAATGTGCTGACCTTCATTGGCCTGATTATCAATATCTGCGCGGCGATTTTTTTCGGCTACGCCAATTCGCAAAACAATGTCCGCATGTTTTTCTACGCGGGCCTGGTCATCATTGGCGCAGGCATCTTTGACATGGTGGATGGCCGCGTGGCTCGCCAGACCGATCAGGTCACCGTCTTTGGCGCGTTCTTTGATTCCGTCATGGATCGCTACTCCGACGTGGCCCTTTTCTTTGGCCTGCTGGTCTACTATGCGCGTGGGGATCGCTTTTTTTATGTGGTGCTGGTCGCCTTCGTTATGGTCACGTCGCTGATGGTCAGCTACACCCGCGCCCGCGCCGAGGCGCTTATCGGAGCCTGCAAGGTTGGCTTTATGGAGCGCCCGGAGCGCGTCGTGCTGGTTATTATCGGCGCTCTATTCAATCGTTGGGGAGCAATGGCTCCTGTGCTTTGGGTGCTGGCCGTGCTTTCCACCATCACGGTGATTCATCGCATTGCGTATACCTACCAGAACACGCGCAGCCGCGTTACCTCGTAGAAAAAACTTGCGGCGCAATTTCCTCTCATATTTCTCTACCGCATTTAAGATGGAAACTATGCTGATCTTGGCATCCTCCTCCCCTCGTCGCCGGGAACTGCTGACCCAGGCAGGCTTCTCGTTTCGTGTTGTTGCTCTTCCCGTAGAAGAAGGTCGCCATCCGAACGAAGACCCCGTTCTCTATACGCAACGTCTGGCGCGCACCAAGGCGGAGGTTGTCTTTCACGCAGAGAACTTGGCGCGAAAGACAACGCAATCGCCAAAGTCTTCAGAACCCCGCGACCATTTGCTGGTTTTAGGCGCGGACACCATCGTGGTTTGCGATGGCCAGATGCTCGGCAAGCCTGCTGATCCGCACGATGCCAAGCGCATGTTGCGACTGCTCTCTGGACGCGCGCATCAGGTCATCACCGGGGTCTGTCTGGTCTCTTCGGTTGGAGTGGACGTTGCGGCGGAGACGACTTCCGTCACCATGCAGACGCTCTCCGAACAGGAGATTTCCGACTACATCGCCACAGGAGAACCCGTGGACAAAGCAGGCGCGTATGCTGTGCAGGGCCGCGCCGGACGCTGGATTCCGCGTATCTCCGGCTGCTACTTCAATGTGGTAGGGCTGCCGCTCGCACTGGTGTCCAATCTGGTGGAAGGCATGCAGGTTAAACTCAGCGCCAAGCCCGTGTTGGTTCCCACAAAAC
>DAHXNK010000111.1 GCA_027365415.1 Acidobacteriaceae bacterium | reverse complement strand
GCCTGCGCGCAGTTGCGTGCTTGGCACCTCCTCGAATCCGCCGCCGTCCAACAGACGATGCGCGATGGTCTCCGATTTCGACTTGCGCAGCGACTCTGCCTGCGCCTTGCCGCGTCCCTCTGCCATTGCCTCGGCAAAGTTGGCGAACAGCACGGTGAACCAGAGCCAGAAGGTAATTTGCAGGTCAAATCCAATGTCAGGCCGGTGCGCTAAAAGATCGCGTACCACCAGAACACTGGTCAACACGCTGCCAATCTCCACAACAAACATCACCGGATTGCGCATCATGGTGCGCGGGTTGAGTTTGCGAAGAGAATCGACGGACGCGGTTGCGACAATGTGGCGATCCCACATGGATTTCTTTCCGCCTCGTGCATGATGCGCCATAAACAATCTCCTTAAAAGCTGTGTCCAGCGCGGAGCAACAGATGCTCCAGCACGGGGCCAAGACTAAGCACTGGGAAAAACGTCAGCGCTCCAACGATAAGAACGACGCTCACCAGAAGGATGGTGAACAGCGTCGTCGTCACCGGAAAGGTTCCCAGCGACGGCGGCGTGTAGCGCTTTTCTGCAAGATTTCCTGCGATGGCCAGCACTGGGATAATCATCAGGAATCGGCCCGCAAGCATCGCAAACGCCATTGTCAGGTTGTACCAATTGGTATTTGCATTGAGTCCGGCAAATGCGGAGCCGTTGTTCCCAGTCGCCGAGGCAAAGGCGTAGACAATCTCCGAAAGCCCGTGCGGGCCTGTGTTGTTCAGACTGCTCAAGCCAAGATTGGGCAGCAACACCGTTACCGCTGCAAAACCCAGAATGATGAGCGGGAAGATGAGGATATAGAGCATCGCCATCTTTACGTCATAGGACTCGATTTTTTTACCCAGATACTCCGGCGTTCGTCCCACCATCAATCCCGCAATGAACACGGCGAGTATCACGAAGATCACCATGCCCGTTAGTCCCACGCCAACGCCGCCAAAGATGACTTCTCCCAGCATGATGTTGGCTAGCGGAACCAGACCGCCGAGCGGCATAAACGAATCGTTCATCGCGATGACGGCACCAGTACTTGTAGCCGTTGACTCCGTATCAAACAACGCGGAGTTGGCAATGCCAAAGCGAACTTCCTTGCCCTCCATATTGCCGCCGGACTGGAGTTGAGTTACATGCTGGTCTACATGATGCAGCAGCGGATTGGGTTGCGATTCCGCCCAATACGCTGTAGTGATTCCGGCAAAGAACAGAACGGACATCGCGGCAAAGACCGCCCAGCCATGTCGCGGAGATCCCGTCATTCGACCCAGCGTGACCGTCAAGCCCGCAGGAATCAAAATCATGGCCAGCATCTCCATAAAATTCGTCAGCGGAGTGGGATTCTCAAAAGGATGCGCGCTGTTAGCGTTGAAAAATCCGCCACCGTTTGTGCCCAGTTCCTTGATCGCCTCCTGCGAGGCGACCGGGCCTTGCGCGATGGTCTGCGTGGTGATGGCCGGAGTGGTCGGGGTTGCGGGCTGCGACTGCACCAGCTTCGCCGTGTCATACGGGCGGAAATTCTGGATCACGCCCTGCGAGACCAACGCGAACGCCAGAACAAGAGCGCTGGGCAGCAAGACCCAGAGCGTGGCGCGGGTTATGTCCACCCAGAAATTTCCCAGCGTCTTTTGCTCACGGCGAGCAATGCCGCGAATCAGCGCAACCGCGACCGCCAGCCCTACCGCTGCCGAAACAAAATTGTGGTAGGCCAAGCCTGCCATCTGCGTCAGGTAGCTCATGGTCGTCTCTGGCACATAGGATTGCCAGTTCGTATTGGCCGTAAATGAGACTGCCGTGTTGAAGGCCAGCGCAGCGGGCACGTTTGGCAAATGTTGTGGATTCCACGGCAGCCAGGTCTGTACGCGCTCCAGCAGATACAGCGCCAGCATCGAGACTAGACTGAAGGCCAGCATAGCCATGCCATACCCTGTCCACTGCATCTCCTCGGATGCGTCCACGCCCGTCAGTCGATAGAGCAACCGCTCGATGGGGCAGAGCAGCGGATCGAGAAATGTGCGCTGGCGCTCAAAAACACGCGCCATGTAGAGGCCGATGGGCTTGGTCGCCACCAGAATGATGCTGAAGAATAAAAGAATTTGCAGCCAGCCATTGGTTGTCATTAAAACTTCTCCGGGCGCAGAAGCGCATACACCAAGTAGGCCATCAGCAGCACAGTAATAACGAGCAGAACTACGGTTTCAAAGGTCATTGTCCTTACCTCAGTCGGTTACAAGCATGCATATACAGCGTGGATATTCCAAAAAATACGATCCCGAAAAGCACCATGTATAGATCAATCATCACACGTCACCCCCTATCCCACATCCGGTTTTCAGTGGAACCATTCCACCCGTTTCATGATATCTGCTTAGAACATGAATCCGGCTTCGAGCACTCCGCGAGATTGGTTTGTATTGGTTCCAGTTGCGCCGAATATATCTCCTGCAGTTGTACTCATCGCGCCAACAACAGCTATGTCCATGCGCGCAAAAAATGCTTTGTTCTGATAGGTCGGAGTTATAGTTAAAGACCAGGCATTGCTTCCTATCCCATACGACAGTAGATTGGCGGCTCCCTCGCTGGTGCTACCAGTGCTGGCAATGTACTCGCCACGCGCCGCCAGGGAAATGTGCGGCGTGAAGGTGTACGTTCCCAAAACCGCTCCGCCAATTGTGGAGGTCGCATGTCCAACCCCAATCTGGGTATACTTGGGCACATAAGTAACTTGAATGTACGGTTCGAGTACCCACTTTTTTGCCGTGCGCGTATAGATGAGATCGTAGATGTCGCTATTGTTTTGATACATCGGCGTGGCGACGCTGGAATATCCTGTTCGTCCAAAGTTTCCTCCACCTACAAATTCCACGCTATTGGCTGCATTCGGCGTATAAGTCAACTCCCCCGTAATCCAGTTATAGCGATTGGAATAGAAGCCATCGTTCCAAGATAGGGAACTGCTAATCTTGCCCTTGCTGTAATTTACCTGCACGCCACGATTGACGGCGTTCTCCTGATTCCATAGAAGTCCACGTTCAATGTTCATATTTTCAAAGGTGAACGTATCTTCCGCGCCAATCAATGTTGGCAATTTTCCTGCAAGATAGGAGAAGCTGCCTTTCGGAGCGAATTTAATGTACCCCTGCGGCAGCGCGCCGAAAAAGTCGCTGACCGTGTTGCGAGTGGAAAGAAACGGTGCACCTAATGCAGGAATGTTATATGCGCCACCTTGTAAATAAAATTGCACCAGTCCGCTGGTTTTTTGCAGGAATATCTGAGCGTTACTCACATCGGCGTTTTTAAGGTGATCGCTCGAACTATGATTGTCCTGCACATAACCAAAGCCACTGAGCATGCCTGTAACTTGTAGCTTGCCGAACGGCCCCGCATCGAAGGTTGTAGGCGATGCTGTGCTAAGTGGGCCAATCATGGCTGGCATGGCCAGAGGCGCAGCCGCAGTATCTGCAATGGGTGGTGCTGCGACAGGTAGCGCTGAAGGTGCTGTCTTTGCGTCTGGAGTCGCAGCAGTTGCAGCAGAGGTGGATGTTTGCGCTTGTATCGCACACGGAAACATCGAAAATGAGATTGCCATAACCAGTGCCACTCCGCTAAGAAATCCAATCCGCATATTGTTCGCTCCTGTCGCTATTCCGGGAGGAGTTATTTCGTCCCAAAGACAGTTCACACCTTGCGGCATAAATTCGGGATAAAAAGGTGATAAGGAGTTTATAAGGATTACAAATCGTCTCCAGCCTCGCCTTCAGGTTCAAAGCGATAGCCGACCCACGGCGCGGTGAGAATATATTTCATTTTCCCCTCCGGCTCGATTTTCTTTCGCAGTTGGCCCACGAAAACGCGCAGATATTCTGGTTGCTCCGTGCTGGAGGCTCCCCACACGGCCACCAGAAGCTGGCGATGCGTGAGAACTTTTCCAGGATGCTGCGCCATAAAATGCAGCAGGTCAAACTCCTTTGGAGTGAGGCGAACCGGCTCGCCGGAGACAAGCGCCTGATGTGCTTCCCGATCAATGCGAAATTTGCCGACCTCCAAAACGGTCGTTGCGGCTGGCTCTGGCGTGACGACAGTACGTCGCAGGTTTGCCCGAACGCGTGCCAGCAGTTCTCCCGTGCCGAAGGGCTTGGTGACAAAATCATCCGCGCCTGCGTCGAGGGCTTCCACTTTGACGTGCTCCTGATCGCGCAC
>DAHXNK010000110.1 GCA_027365415.1 Acidobacteriaceae bacterium | reverse complement strand
CGCGTCATGGCTGGCATATCCGCTGTGCGAGTAGGCTCCAATATGCGCGTTCAGCAAAAACATTTCGCCGTCTTTGACAATGCCGTAAGCATCCTTTAGATTGGCCTTGCCTTCGCGGATGGATTTTACTTCTGTCCCGCGCAGGGCCACGCCCGCTTCCACTTTATCCAGCAGAAAATAGTTGTGCGAGGCCATCCGATTCACGGCTGCATCCCGTTCGCCGGATGCAACCGGATCCCGTGGTTTGGGCTTCTTCGGCGGGTTGGGGGTAAGGTGGACGGCGGAACGAGACATACAGCTTTGCCTGAGACTTCATGCTAGCACGCAGAATCAAAGCACGGGCCTGCCTGTGAATGCTATACTCAATCGAAATCCGGTACTGGTTGCGACGCGCTGAGGCGGGTTGCATGAGACGGTGTTCCGGCATCCCAGGTGTGTTGTATCCATGAGTCTTTTTTTCAACGTGTATCCCGCATGTCCTCCACGACGCATCCCGGACATACATCTTCAATCCGATTCCCGGCATCCAACCCAAACCGTGCGCAGTTTTTTCGCGGTTGCGGTGGTATTGCTCGTCGGCTTCGCCTTCTCAACGCCCCTATATGCAGTCTCCGCGCGGCATTACCTCAAGCAAGGCAGACGCGACGAAGCCAAAGATGACTACATCGGAGCCTATGAGGCATACCACCAGGCCTATCTGATGAAGCCCTCCGACCTGCGGTACAAGGAGGCATACATACGACTGAGCTTTCCCGCTGCGGCGGAGTATGTGGATCGTGGGCGCAAGCTGATGGATCAGGGCCGGTTAAGCGATGCCCTGACCGACTTTCTGCGCGCCCTGGCGATTGACCCCAGCGATGAAGTTGCGGATCAAAATATCCGCAAGGTGCGCGCCCTCATCAACGGAGTCCCAATAGCAGCGAATTCAAGCGCATCCGCCCTCTCCGCCAAGCAGGTGCAAAAGGAACTGGCCTCGATGGGGTCGCCGCTCGACCTGAAGCCGTTCTCCAATGAACCCATCACCCTGCACATGGTCGCCGACACCAAGGTCATTTATCAGACCATCGGCAAAATCGCTGGCATCAATGTACTTTTCGACCCGGATTATGTCTCCAAGCGCATGCCCATCGACCTGAATCGGGTCACGCTCTACGACGCTCTCCGCAGCGTCAGTTTTGTCTCCAAGACCTTCTGGCGACCCGTCACCGCAGACACCATCTTCGTCGCTCAGGATACGCGCCAGAAGCGCACCGACCTTGCGCAGCAAGCCGTCCAAACTTTTTATCTGTCCAACATTTCCAAAGCCAACGACCTGAATGAAATCCTGAATGCCATCCGCAATCTGATGGACACTACAGTGAAATTGCAAGCCGTTCCCAGCCAAGATGCTATTGTGATGCGTGGAACGCCGGATCAGCTTCTGCTGGCGCAGAACATCATCGACGACCTTGACAAGGGCAAGCAGGAAGTCGTCGTCGATGTCGCCGTCATGGAGGTCAGCCGCGATTTGCTGCGTAACATCGGCATCCAGTTTCCCGGCTCTATCGGTGCCACTTTTCAGCCCACCAGCCAAATTCTGAACCAAATCGACCAAGGCAGTTTGGGCGGATTGGGTGGACTGGGTGCTTTAGGAGGGTTAGGCGGAATTGGGGGGTTTGGTAGTTTTGGCGGCGGAATTGGCGGGATTGGCGGAATGGGATCTACGACAATCAGCCCGACGCTCAACGATTTTGGCAACCTGAACGCCACCAACTTCGCCATCTCTCTCGGCTCGGCCACAGTTAACCTGCTGCTTACGGACACCTCCACGCGCATCCTGCAAAATCCATCCATGCGCGTCGTGGATGGGGAAAAAGCCTCGCTCAAGATCGGTGAGCGGATTCCCATTGCTACGGGGTCTTTCGGTACCGGCATGATGGGCGGCGGTGGCGTGGGCGGATTGGGCGGAGGCATCAGTCCACTGATGAGCACGCAATTTCAGTACATCGACGTTGGGGTCAACATCCAGATGCAGCCAACCGTCCATTATGACCGCGACATCACGCTGAAGATGAAGATCGAGATATCCTCCGAGACCGGCAATGTCAATCTGGGCGGCATTGAGGAACCCATCATCGGCCAGCGCACCATCGAGCAGACCATCCGCATGAAAGAAGGCCAGCCCAACCTGCTGGGCGGCATTCTGGAACACAGCGAAACCATTACCATCGGCGGCACACCAGGATTGGGCGAGATTCCGCTCATCAAATATCTATTTAGTTCGCAGCAAAAGGAAGTCGTCAATGACGAGATCGTCTTCCTGTTGATTCCACATCTTGTTCGTGGCTCCGTCCTAACCCGGCAGAACCTGCGCACCATCGACACCGGCACCAGCAGCGACGTGCAACTCCGCCGGATTGAAGCTCCAGAGGCTATCACAGAGATCAAGGCACAGGCTCAACCTGAACCACCGCCTGCGGCTCCGCTCTCCGCCGCTGCGGCAATTAATCAGGCCGCCGCGCAGTTCGCAAAAAATGCGCAAACCGTTGGCATGCCCGTCGCTCCAGCAGCAGCCGCGCAGTCAACTCCGCAGAAGACGCAAACTCCGGGTACGCGTGGCAGCGCTCCAGCGGCAGCCGCGCCAGCAACTCCGCCCGCCAGCGCGCCTCTCCCCGGCACGCCGCTCCAGTTGACCGTGCAGCCTGCCGCCAGTACACAGAAGATCGGCAGCACCTTCCAGATGTCCGTCAATCTACAAGATGCCAAGGATATCTTTGAGGTGCCAATGGAACTGCACTTCGACCCAAATCTACTGACGCTTATCAACGTGGACACAGGAACCCTGCTCGGCAAGGATGGGCAGACCGTCGCGCTAGCGCATCGGGATGATGGCAAAGGAAATGTGACCATCAGCGCCTCGCGTCCTCCGGGCGTCAAGGGCGTGGATGGCAGCGGTTCCATCTGTACGCTCACCTTCCAAGCCAAGGCGCGCGGCGATGCAACTGTGTCCCTAGTACAGGCGGCGGCGCGGAACAGCGGACAGCATATTCTGCCCGTCATCAGCACAGCCGCCGTGGTGCATGTGCAGTAAGCCAGGAAAGCACGGCGGAAGCGCTACACCGATTAGTATTTTGAAGGGGGCGTTGCTCTCAGCCCCTGGGGGAATGTAGCCTCGCAGGAAGAACAGGGGCAGAGCTTCCTGAGTAGAAACCGGGAAATTTTCCGGCGTAGAATGCAGTATGGCCTTTAGAGTCTCAAGCCGGAGTGCAATGTGCCGCCAAGGCGGGCACCGGGGCGAGCGCGGACTGACGCTCGTCGAGTTGATCGTCACTGCAGCCATCCTGTCCATTTTGGCGGCTGTGGCCTATCCCATTGCCCGCTTCCAAATTCAGCGGGAAAAAGAACGTGAACTGCGCCGCGATCTCTGGACGATGCGCGATGCCATCGACCACTACAAAGATGCCGCCGACCGAGGCGCCATCCAAACCGAGGTCGATAGTTTTGGATATCCGCCCGACCTGGAAACCTTGGTTAAGGGGGTAAATATCCAAAGCAAGAAGGTAAAGTTTCTTCGCGCCATTCCGGTTGACCCGATGACCGGCAAGGCGGAGTGGTCGTTGCGCTCCATGCAGGACGACCCGGACAGCGATTCCTGGGGCGGAGAAAATGTCTTTGACGTGCATTCAGAATCCGACGGCACGGCCCTTGATGGCACAAAATACGCGGACTGGTAATGATAGAAACGCTGCATACATCCCGACGCAATCGCGCTAAAACGTCCGGCTTCACTTTGGTGGAGCTGATGGTGGTCATGCTCATCATCGCCATTTTGCTCGCAGTTGCTATTCCCAGCTACATTTCCGCCATCCGAAGCGCGAGAGAGGCCGCGCTGCGGCAGGATTTGCACACCATGCGCGATGCCATTGAGCAATACACTGAGGACAAGCAGGCTGCGCCGCAATCTCTGGACGATCTGGTACAGGCTGGCTACCTGCGAGACCTCCCCATCGACCCCATGACGCATAGCAGCGACACCTGGGTGCCAGACTCCTCTGACTCCTTAAGCAGCATCGACCAAAGCACCGCCGGCATCACCGATGTCCATAGCGGCTCGGATCAGGTCGGCAGCGATGGCACCGCCTACTCTGAATGGTAGGCTTGCCTCCCGGTTCCGTATGAGCTACCTGTGATCTTTCAATACGTTGTTCCTCTCCTAAGAAATCTCTGCACAAGTCTCCGCCCACAGCCTAACCGC
>DAHXNK010000010.1 GCA_027365415.1 Acidobacteriaceae bacterium | reverse complement strand
GTGCCCTATCCTGCTAGGTCAATCACAGCGAGGAATGCGCCGCCCCTGCAGATACAACCACGGCGCTGTTGGCATGGAACTGCGCGCGATGGCGAAAGACCAAAAGGATGCCTCGACAGATTGCATACGCCGCAATGACACCCAACGCCAGAGCAGCCAGCGAAGCGCAAACAACCAAAAGCATCAACATGCGGCGATCTCCATTTCTATGCATTCACGCGATCTGCATCATCCCATCGCGGACGTTCAGCATCCGATTCAAAACATCTGCGGAAATATCCATCCGCACGGATGGTATTCTCTCAGAGATTATCGGCATGGCGACAGGCGAGCTTATTGCCTCCTAAGATTCCCCCGGCGCCATGCTCTGCATCGCGTCCCAAATCTGTCCACCTTGACAGGCGACCCCTAACCCCGGAATCTCATTAGAGAATGCCTATTCGCAGTATTACCGTGCGCGGTGCGCGCCAGCACAACCTGAAGAACATCACGGTCGAGATTCCACGGAACTCATTCACCGTCGTCACGGGACTGTCTGGCTCCGGAAAATCCTCGCTGGCCTTTGACACCATCTACGCCGAAGGACAGCGCCGCTATGTGGAGACGCTCTCCGCCTATGCGCGACAGTTTCTCGATCAAATGGAGCGGCCCGATGTGGATTCCATCGAGGGATTAAGTCCAGCCATTTCCATTGAGCAGAAGACCACCAGTCGCAGCCCACGCTCAACCGTCGGCACCATCACGGAGATTTACGATTACTTGCGCCTTCTCTACGCCTCCGTCGGCGTACCGCATTGCCCAAAGTGCGGGCAGCCCATCTCGCGTCAGTCGGCGGAGCAAATCGTGGACCGCGTCCAGCGGCTGGGACAGGGCGAGCGCGTCACCATCTACGCTCCGGTTGTACGCGGGCGCAAAGGGGAGTTTCGCGAAGAACTGGAAAAGCTCGACCAGCAGGGATTTCGCGCGCGCATCGACGGAGAAATTCTCGATCTGACCGAAGAAATTCGTCTGGAGAAGCGCAAGAATCACACCATCGAAGCCATTGTGGATCGCGTGATTGTGAAACCAGGCTTGGAGAAACGCTTGGAGACCGCTGTCGCCAAAGCCTTGCAGATGACAGGCGGCCTGGTGCTGGTGGCCATTACCGGCTCCAACGGCGGGCCGCCAGAGGAGCAGTTGTATTCTTCGTCGATGGCCTGCCCGGATTGCGGCATCAACGTGCCCAAGCTGGAGCCACGAAGTTTTTCCTTCAACAGCGCCTACGGAGCCTGCCCGCATTGCAACGGCCTCGGCAGCATTTATGATTTCGATCCAGCCAAGGTGATCGTGGACTGGTCGAAGCCGTTGCTCGATGGAGCGCTGGGGCCGGGCGGCAGCTCCCAATATCTGCACAAGCTGATTCATCTGGCTGCGGAGCGCTACAAGATCAATCTGCGTACCCCCTTTGAACAACTGCCCCCAAAGCACCAGATGTTGCTGCTGGTCGGCCCGGAAAAAACGGAAGGCGGACGCACAAACTTTCACGGCATTCTGGCCTGGCTACGCGACTCGCTGGAAGAGGCCACCACCGACGGCTACAAACAATGGCTGCTGCGATACATGTCCGCCTCCCTGTGCCCGGAGTGCCACGGCAGGCGGCTGCGGCCCGAATCGCTCTCCGTGCGAGTCAACGGGCAATCCATCGCGGACTTTACCGCGCTGCCTCTAACGCAGGCGCTGGCAGCCGCGCGCGCCCTTACCTTCACCGAGCGGGAACGGCTCCTCACCGACCGCTTGCAGCATGAGATCGTCGAGCGGCTGGAGTTTCTGAACGCCGTCGGCCTGGGCTATCTGGCGCTGGATCGCAACGCGGCCACACTCAGTGGCGGGGAGGGACAACGCATCCGCCTGGCCACGCAGATTGGCTCTCGGCTGCGCGGCGTACTCTATGTGCTCGATGAACCCTCCATCGGCCTGCATCAGCGGGACAATGATCGCCTGATTGCCGCGCTAATCGCGCTGCGCGACCTGGGCAATACCGTGCTGGTCGTCGAGCACGATGAGGACACCATTCGCCGCGCCGATTATGTACTCGACCTTGGCCCCGGCGCAGGACGACTGGGCGGCGAGGTGATTGCGCGGGGCACCCCGGCAGAGATCATGGCGGAACCGGCCTCACTGACCGGGCAGTATCTCGCCGGAAAGCTGGAGGCGGTGCCGCGCTCCACGCCGCGTCCGCTCACCGGAAAATGGCTTACCGTCGAAGGCGCGCGCAGCCACAATTTGCAGCAGGTAACGACGCGATTTCCGCTCGGCGTGCTGACGGTCGTCACCGGCGTCTCTGGATCGGGAAAAAGCACGCTGGTCAACGACACGCTCTATCGTGCGCTGGCGCAAAATCTCTACGGCTCCCGCGAAGATCCCGGTGAGCATACGCGCATCGTTGGCGCAGACCAGATCGACAAAGTGGTGCAGATCGACCAATCCCCGATTGGGCGCACACCGCGCTCCAATCCCGCAACGTATACCGGTGTCTTTACTGCCATCCGCGATCTCTTCGCCATGCTGCCGGAGTCCCGCGAGCGCGGCTACAAGGCCGGTCGCTTCTCGTTTAACGTTCCCGGCGGACGCTGCGAGACCTGCCACGGCGACGGCCAGCGCCGCATCGAGATGAATTTTTTGCCCGATGTGTACGTGCAATGTGAAGTCTGCCTGGGCCGCCGCTACAATCAGGAGACGCTCGCCGTGCGCTTCAACGGCTACTCTATCGCAGACATTTTAGAGTTGCCCATCGCCGATGCGCTGCCCGTGCTGGCCGATATTCCTGTGGCGCGGCAAAAGCTGGAGACGCTGAACGATGTCGGCCTAGGCTATGTACACTTGGGTCAGTCGGCCACGACGCTCTCCGGCGGAGAGGCGCAGCGCATGAAGCTGGCCAAGGAGCTTTCCAAGCGCCAGACTGGACGCACGCTCTATCTGCTGGATGAGCCGACCACCGGCCTGCACTTTGACGATGTGCGCAAGCTGCTGGAGGTGCTGCATCGGCTGACCGATCTGGGCAATACGATCCTCATCATCGAACATAATCTGGACGTAATCCGCACCGCCGATTGGATCGTTGACCTGGGGCCGGAGGGTGGAACCGCAGGTGGAAACATCGTTGCCGAGGGAGTGCCGGCAGTGATCGCCGCCTGTCCCACTTCGCATACCGGAAAATTATTGGCGCGATATTTCTCCGGCGCGAAAAACGGACACGAACATTCTGTCGCAGATGAACCGCAGGTTGCGCCAACAAAAAACGTTGCAACCAAACCCGAAAAAAGTAAGACCGCCAAAGGCAAAACCGCCGCAAACAAATCGGCGCGAAAAGGGGTCGCATAATGTTTGAACCGGAAATGATTTCGATCCTGTCGCCAACCCCGGAGGATCCCTCGTCCGCGCGCCGCGAACATATCAACGGAGGGCCGGGATTTCTGGATACCGTGGCCTTCTTCGCCATTGCCGCCAGCCTGATGCTAGCCATGCAGAGCGGCGGGGCTGCGGTGGCGCTGCACTGGCATCTTTTTGGCGAAACAACGCTGCAACATCTCGAACAACAGCCCCGCTTCATCCTTCCCATCATGGGGTTCGCTTACGGCTGCACGATGCTGATTGCGCTTGCCCTGTTCCCGCGAGCCTGGAACCGTCCCTTTGCGGAGGGCGTGTGCTGGAATATTTCCGCCGTCCGCAAATACGCAGTTCTATTGCTGGGCGTGGGCATCTTGATGGCCGTGGCCATCCAGCTTGCCTCCAACGATCTGCCCATGCCAAAAGAAATGCCCGTAGATGATTTTTTTCACACTCCGCTCGATGCCTGGCTGGTAGCCATCTTTGGCACGCTGGTCGCGCCAGCGTTTGAGGAGCTGGCCTTTCGCGGCTTCCTCTACCCCGCGCTGCGCCGCTGGAGCTGGACAGGAATGACAGGGGCCGCCGTGCTGAGCAGCATCCCATTCGCGCTGCTCCACGCGCAGCAGCTTGGCCATGCAACCTCCCCGTTATTCTTGGTCTTCCTCGTCAGTCTGGCTTTGACAGCGGTACGCCAACGCACCGGATCCCTCGCCGCCTCGACCCTGGTTCATGTAACCTACAATCTCTCCATTTTTGTAGCCATGTTTTTGACCAGCAACGGCTTCACGCATCTGGAACAATTGAAAAACTAGCTATTAGCTGCTAGCCGGGGGCCCCCTCCTAACCGCGTTCTTTGCGGTTAGGAGGGGGGAGGTGCCCGGACGGCCAGTCCCGGCTACAATCTGCATAGAACATGACCAACCACCGTACCGACCTTCTTACCTTGATCGCGCAGCACTCCTTCCGCCTAGGAGATTTTGTGCTTTCCTCCGGCGCGCGCAGCGATTACTACATCGACTGCCGCACCACCACGCTCCATGCTGAAGGCGGACGCCTCGCCGGATTGGTCTTCTACGATCTGATCCGCGAACACAATCTGCGGCCCGCAGCCGTCGGCGGACTCACGATGGGCGCAGACCCACTGGTTTCCAACATTGCCTCGGCCAGCGCGTGGTATCGCGTCGAGCATCCCGATGCTCCGCTGATACATGGCTTTCTGGTGCGCAAGGCCGAAAAGTCCCACGGCACGGGTCGCCGCGTTGAAGGTTTCTGCCAGCTCGGAGCGCGCGTCGTGATTGTGGATGATGTCTGCACCACGGGAGGTTCCACCATCAACGCGATTCAGGCCGCGCGCGAGGCTGGCATGGAGATCGTTGGCGTACTCTGCCTAGTGGATCGTCAGGAGATGAATGGCCGCGCCGCCGTGGAAGCTGCTGCTGCGGGAGCGCCTTTTTTCACGCTCTTCACCGCTGTCGAGGTGCGGGCCGCACATATTGTGCTCCAGAATCACACCCAAACCTAAAGCCAACGAAAAACATCCCGCTGCGCCGCTTGGAGTGATAAAATCAGAGGCATACGCTATGCCCTTGAAAACGCTTTTCCTCAACCCGCCCTCTTTCAAAAACTTTGACGGTGGCGCCAGTTCGCGCTGGCCTGCCACACGCGAGATCGAGTCCTACTGGTACCCGGTCTGGCTCGCCTATCCAGCAGGCCTACTGGAAGGCTCTCGCTTGCTCGATGCGCCGCCGCACCATGTCTCGGCGGAAGAGACCATTGAGATCGCCAAGCAGTATGAATTTCTGGTGCTCTTCACCAGCACTCCCGGCTGGACGGGCGACCACAAGCTGGCCGAGGCCATCAAAGAGGCCAATCCCTCTATCAAGATTGCGTTTGTTGGGCCGCCAGTAACCACCTCCCCGGATCGCGCGCTGAACGAGTGCCCTGTGATTGATTTCGTCTGCCGCCGCGAATTTGATTTCTCCGTGGTGGAGTACGCCAATGGCAAGCCGCTCGATGAGATTCTTGGCATCAGCTATCGCAAGAACGGACAAATCGCGCACAATCCTGATCGCCCACAGATCGAAAATCTCGACCGCCCGAACCTGCCCTGGGTTACGGACATTTATGCGCGCGATATGGACGTGACAAAGTACAACGTTCCATTTTTGCTGCACCCGTATGTCTCGCTTTACTCCACACGCGGCTGTCCAGCGCAATGCACCTTCTGCCTGTGGCCACAGACCCTGAGCGGTCATGCGTGGCGCAAGCGCTCCACCGATGACGTGGCCGCAGAGATGGCCCACGCCAAGGAACTCTTCCCGCATGTGAAGGAGTATTTCTTTGACGACGACACCTTCAACATCCAGAAAGCACGCACCATTGAGCTATGCGAGAAGCTGAAGCCGCTGAAGCTGACCTGGTCTTGTACCTCGCGTGTCACCACCGACCGCGACACGCTCAAGGCCATGCGCGATGCTGGCTGCCGTCTGCTCATTGTTGGCTTTGAGTCGGGCGATCCGCAAATTCTGAAGAACATCAAGAAGGGTGCCACCGTCGAGCGCGCGCGCGACTTTACCCGCGATTGCCACGACCTCGGCCTGACCATCCACGGCGATTTCATCCTCGGCCTGCCCGGAGAGACCAAGGAATCCATTCGCAACACCATCAACTTCGCCAAGACACTGGATGTCGAAACCATTCAGGTGTCAATTGCCCACGCCTACCCCGGCACGGAGTTCCACGACTTTGCCAAAGCGAATGGCTTCATCATCAACGGCGGACAAATGGTCGATGAAGGTGGCCACCAGCTCGCGCACATCGAATATCCCAACCTGCCAACGGAATACGTGCTCGAAATGGTGCATCGCTTCTACGACGAGTATTACTTCCGCCCCAAGGCTGCATGGCGCGTGGTGAGCAAGGCCATCATCAATCGCGATCTGGGACGCCTCTATGTGGAGGCCAAGGCATTTATGAAGCTGCGCGCGCAACGCAACCGCGCTGTGGCCCAAACCAAGCGCGACAAGGCTGCCACCGCCGCAGAAGCTGCACAGGCTGAGGCATAGGCCGCCCAAACACGCACGCGGAATTGTTGAGAGGCGGTCGGCAGCATCTTGGCTGGCCGCTTTTTTCTTTGACGAGTCGTGACAGGAGTTCAAAAATCTGCCCATGCAATCGACTCTGACCTTTCGGCGTTATCTGGTTCTGGTTGCCATCATGCTCACCGCCTCCTTTGGCGATACGTTTCTGAGCATCGGCATGAGACAGATAGGGCCAGTCTCGATCCATCACCTCTCCAGCCTGCTACTCGCCATGCGTATTCCCTGGGTTCTTGCCGGAGTTGCATTGCTGATGGGCTTCTTTGCCGCCTATCTGACGGCGCTCTCCTGGGCTGACCTGACTTTTGTGCTGCCCGCCACATCTTTCGGCTATGTGCTCATCGCGCTGCTGTCGAAATTCTGGTTGCATGATCCCGTCTCTTTGGCGCGTTGGGCTGGCATCCTTCTCATCACTCTGGGCGTCGGCTTTGTAACACGCGGGCCATCGTACACTCCGCACGCGCCAACGGAACCCGCCACGCCCGTACTCGCAGGACAGGCTTCCGCGCAAGCCGAAGGAGACCTGTCATGAAGCATGTCGCCGATCCCAGCGTCTGGTTGATGATTGGAACCATCGTGGTGCTGGCCACGGCTGGCGATGTTTCCCTTGCGGGAGCCATGCGCCATATTGGCGACTTCGACGACATTCGCGCGCACTCTGGCATGATCGGGGCTATCCGGGCCGTGCTGAAGAATTTTCGTTTTCTCTTTGGCGTGCTCTGTATGGCGCTCAGCTTTTTCGCGCTGCTCTTCGCCTTGAGCTGGGCCGACGTCAGTCTGGTTGCGCCCGCTTCCGCCGCGCTCACCTTTGTGACCAACGCCTTTGCGGCCAAATGGATTTTGAAAGAAAATGTAGATCGGCGACGCTGGTTTGCCGCTGTCTGCGTCTGCCTAGGCGTGTTGCTCATCTCGCGCTGAACGACGAACCTACCATCGAACCTATCCAAAAATCCGCATGAGTCCCTGCACGGGTAGATCGGCTTGCAGAAATTTTTGCTCGTGGTTTTGGTTGCGCGTGTAGGCTTCTGCTGCCAGATATCCGCTGCGAACCGCGCCTTCCATCGTCGCGGGCCATCCCGTCGCCGTCCAATCTCCGGCCAGAAAAATTCCCGGCCATGCCGTAACCGGGCCGGGGCGATGGATATCCAATCCCGGCGTAACGCAAAAAGTGGCGCGGACTTCTTTTACCACTGTGGCCTTCAACAAATTCGCCTGCCGCACTGCGGGAAAAAACTCCGCAAGCTCGCGCAGCGCCAGATCAAGTATCTCCTGCCGCTGCATCGACACCAGCGTCTTCGATGCGCTCACCACCAGTTCGAGGTAATCCCCCACAGTGTTGGCGCGTGTCTGTGGCTGCAAGAGCGACTTGTTGAACATCCACTGAATTGTCGTGTCCAGCAAAACCGCGTGCGGCAATTCGGTAATCTTGCGATCAAACCAAAGATGAATCCCCGTGATGGGCGAGTGTTCAAAGTGTGCAAGCTGATCCGGCAATTTGTTCTGCGTGCCCGGAGCAAGCACAGGCAACATCGGCAACAATTTCTGCGTCGCTTCAAAAGGTAGAGCCAGAACAACACCGCCAGCATCGACGCGAATTCCCTGCCCCATCACCGTCCAGCGATGACTTCCTGGATAAAAAGAAAATCCCTTGGCGCTGGCGCGCAGCAGCACCTCGCCTCCACGCGCGCGAATATATGCCACGGCGTGGTGATACAGCTCGCTCAATGGAATGGTTGGAAATCCCATGCGCCCTGCGATCGGCGAACTCATAAACGAACTGCGAATCACCATTCCGGCATACCGCACAGACAGACGATCCAGATCGTCATTCAGCGCGCTGTGCATCAAGGGCTTCCAGAAGCGCTCCACCGATGCCTGCGTCTGTCCATGCCGCTCCAGCCAATGCGCGAAATCTTCCGCAGTGTCTCCCGGCACGCCTTGCAGCAGCGACATCATGGCGCGACCGATGGCTAATTTATCCGCAAGCGTAAAAGCCCGTGCCGCAAGAAAGGCAAACGTATTGTGCAGCGGAGCAGGCAAAGCTCCCGGATACAAATCGCTGCGCCGTCCGCCCGGTTCCAAAAAAGTAAAACGATCAAACCATTGGATGCGGTTCTCAACGCCGAGCCTGCGATACAGGTCGATGAGATTGGTGCAACTGCCCAGCAGCAAATGCTGGCAGTTATCAACGATCTCCCCTGTACCGGGATGCTCATAGGAAGAGGCGCGTCCGCCAACGTAGGGACGGCGCTCCAGCAGTTGCACACGATAGCCCGCATCGGCCAACGCGCAGGCGGAGGCGAGACCCGCAAGCCCTCCGCCGACAACCGCGACATCGCACACGGCGCGATCTGAATCGCGCGGCGCGAAATCCGTTGCTTCCATCGCAGTCGTCAATCCATCTCCGTTCGATGCAAAAATCTATGCGCGCGACAACAATCGCGCGCGCAACACCATCCACAAACCGCGCAACAGAATGGCGATCTTTTCATGCGTAGGAACTTTTATTTTTCCAGAAAAAACATGATATCGCCGCGCCGTAATATGCTCCAGTAAACGCCGATAGACGGCCACCAGAACCCAGAGCGCTGGCCGACTGTCTGGAGAAATCATCGGCAGCAGCGCTTCCGCAGCGGCATAATACTTGCGCGCGCGCTGGGCCTCCATCTCCAGAAGCGAATGCGCGCCAAGCGACATCGGAGCATCGCCCCGCATCGCAGCCACTTCTTCCGCCGTCAGACCGTAGCGGCACAAATCCTCCAGCGGAAGATATACGCGCCCGCGCTCCGCGTCCTCCCGAACATCGCGCAGAATGTTGGTAAGCTGAAACGCAATCCCCGTTTCTTCCGCAAGTTTTTCCGCGCGCGCATCCTGATATCCAAAGATGCGAATGCAGACTAGGCCCACGACAGAGGCGACGTAGTAACAGTACCGATACAAATCATCAAAGGTGCGATAGACAAGAAAGGGATGACCGCTGGAAGCGTCTTCTGTCTCGTTCGGCAACTCCGCGCTCGCTCCGTGTCGATTCTCCGGCTGCGGCATCAAGTCCATCATCGTGCCCTGCACAAGCTGGTCGAGCAACTCGTTCGAAATTTCAAAACGCTGCTGCACATCGCGCACGGCAAGGAATACAGGGTTTTCTGTTGCGGCACCCGCAGCAACGCGATGCCACTCCTCTAACCACGCCGCCGCCCGCTGACGGCGCTCCTCCAACGGAATACTCTCATCATCCGCAAGATCGTCCGCATGGCGCATGAATGCATACATCGCGCACATGGCAGATCGTTTGTGCCGTGGAAGAACGAGGAAAGCATAGTAAAAATTTTTGGCTTCGCTGCGAGCGATCTTCCTGCAAACCGTATACGACTGTTCAATGGAAAGACTCACGCTGCTCTCCTCGTCGTCATCTTCTTGGCGAAGGCGCGCAACAGCAAACCCAGTTTGCGCGACTTGCTGATTACGGGTCGCGCGCGCAACACATCGTAATGCTGCCGTTCAATGGCGCGTAAAATCTCCATCCCGCCGCGGCTGAATAGATCAATATCAATGGCCAGTTCAGCATCCAGCCGCTCGATCAGCGGCATCCCCTTGCGGAGAAGATCGTGCGCATATTCCACTTCATACTGCATCAGCGCGCGAAATTCCGTGGTGCAGCGGCGCACGCGAATTTGTTCTTCGCTCACTCCAAACCGCCGCATATCTTCCTGCGGCAGATAGATGCGATTCTTCTGGAAATCTACGCTAACATCCTGCCAGAAATTTGCCAGCTGCAGCGCGGTACAAGTGAAGTCCGAGAGCGCGAAGCGTTCCGGGTCGCGATAGCCGCTTGCATAGAGCACTAGATGCCCCACAGGATTGGCCGAGTTTTGGCAGTAGCCCAACACATCCTGCATCGTCTCGTAGCGCTGCACCGTCTGATCCTGACGAAAGGCGACCAGCAAATTTGCAAATGGCTCTTTGGGAATTTCGCAGCAACGTATCGTCTCCGCGAGCGCGACAAAGACCGGATGGCGCACCTCTCCGCGATAGCAGGCATCCAGCTCCGCTCCCCAAAAATCGAGCAGCGCGAGCGATTGTTTTGTGTCTCCCACTTCATCGCCAAGATCGTCCGAGATGCGGCAATAGGCGTAGATACTTTGAAAATGCGGGCGCAAACGCTCCGGCAAAAACCACGAAGCAACATGGAAATTCTCATAGTGCGATTCCGTGAGCCGACGACAAAATAGCTGCGCCTCTCCCAGCGTCGGAACTTGAGATGGCATTTGATAGAGCGCAGGAAGTTTTTTCCATCCAGCCTCCAGTGCCGTAGCGTCGATTGATGTTGTTTGGGTTGTCATGGTTTTTCTCAGGGAAGAATTACCGTTTTAATGTCCGCGCTCGACGAATGCGCCCCTCGATCCATCATGCGCGCAAAGACCGGAACAAGGTCGCCGAGAGGCGCTCGTCCAGTGAGAAACGCAGCGCTTGAAAATTTCCCGCTGGCAATCCAGGCGAATGCGCTCCGGCACACCGAGGGCCGATGATGAAAGCTCGCGCGTAAGGTGAGATTGTTGTAATGCAATCGGTTGGTATCCAGAGCCACAGTGGTTCCCGCTGCGCACCCGCCAAAAAAATTGACTGCGCCGCCCTTGCGAACCATATCCACGGCCCATTGCCAGGTCTGCGGCATGGCCACAGCCTCAATCACGGCGTCCGCGCCGCGATGATCCGGCGTCCATACGCGCACTGCAGCGACCACATCTTCCACTACGCTTGCATCCACAACATGGCTGGCACCCAATGCCTTCGCTGTTTGCGCCTGCGTATCGCGTTTGACGACAGCGATGACGTCGGCACCCATCTGGTGCGCGAGATGAATGAACATCAGGCCAATTGGCCCGGCTCCGATCACAACGATTTGATCTCCCGGCTGTACGCCGGTCTCCTCCATGCCATGCACCACGCAGGCCAGCGGCTCGGTCATGGCCGCGTGTTCCAGAGGGACAAACTCCGGCACATGCAGCATGTTCTTGGCAACGATGCGCGCCGGAATGCGAATATACTCCGCATACGCGCCGTTGTTGAAGAGCAGATCATCGCAAAGATTTTCCTGCCCGCGACGACAAAAATCGCAAGCGCAGCACGGCGCGGAGTTCAACGCAACCACGCGGTCGCCTTCGTGGAAATCAACAACACCCGCGCCCACCATCGCAACGTGTCCGGCCAGCTCGTGTCCAAAGGGAATGGGCGGCTGCAACATTTTTGCGTGATAGCCGCGACGATAAACCTTCAAGTCTGTTCCACAGGTAAGCGCGGCGCGCACGCGCACAACCACCTCGCCCTCCGCTGGCTCTGGAATGGGGAGGCGTTCGATGCGCAGGTCTTCTTTGCCGTAGAGGACAGCCGCTTTCATGGTTTGCGTCATCATCTCAATGATTCTATTTTCGCAGAGCTAGGCCAGATTGGGTTGAATCACGATTTTTAGCGAATCCGGCCTAGGCTGCGACGCAAACTTAATGGCCTCCGCAGCCTGCTCCAACGAGAAGCGATGCGAGATCAGCGGTGTCAAATCAAAGCCAGAATGATAGCCCTGCAACACTTGCCGCACGCCTTCTTCCTGAATTTCAACCGAGGCGCTATACGATCCAAGCAGCGATTTTTCATCCATGCAAACGGCTGCCGGATCAATTCCGGCCTCGCCGTGCTGCGTCTGCGCAAAAAGAAGAATGCGCCCTCCCGGTCGAGCCGCGTCCATTGCGGTGCGAATCAGCGCATTGCCCGCCACGGCAAGAATCACCGCATCCGCGCCGCGATCATCGGAGCGCGCTTTGGCAACAGCAACAACATCTTCGCAGCTTGCATCGATGGAGCGCGTCAATCCAAAACCCGCCGCAACCCGATGCCGCGAGGGATACAGATCAGAGGTAAGAATCTTTGCGCCTGTCCGTTGCGCCAACGCGGCCAGAAGAATTCCAATGGGGCCTTGGCCGATAACCAGCACCGTTTCATCTGATGCAAGATGCAAATTTCGCACAGCCTTCAGACATGTGTTGACCGGCTCAATAAAAGATGCCTGCTCAAAAGGAACATCGTCGGGAATGCGAATCATGCCGCGCTGCACAATCCAATCCATCACGCGGATGTACTCGGCAAAGCCGCCGCCAGCAGGCTCAAACCCCGCCGTGCAGCCAACGCGCTTGTACACAGAACACTGCGCGAAGGTCTTCTTGTGGCAGTAATAACATTCTCCGCAGGGAATATGATGAAAGGCCATCACGCGATCCCCCACCTGCCAGCCTTGCACGCCAGCGCCCAGCGCAACGATGGTTCCAGCCATCTCATGCCCAAAGATGCGAGGCGCGGTATGCGATCCGGCATGAATTTTTTTCAGATCGGTGCCGCAGATGCCGCAGGTGTGGATACGCACCAGCACCTCGCCCTCGCTGATCGCCGGAACAGGAATAGTTTCCACGCGCACATCATTGATGCCGCGATACACCGCCGCGCGCATCGTGGACGGCACCGTAAAGGATTGCGCCTCGATTCCAGAAGATGCCGCTGCCGCCATTGATCGTTTATCCATCTTCATTCGTTCCATGTAGTTGGTATGCAAGCAGAATACGATGCAATTCCTGGCAAAGATTTCGCGCCGATCCAGATGCGGTTCGCGCCATACGCATCGTCGCCAGCCACATCCAGGGCCGCAGCGCAACGTGCAGGGCGAATGCCTTTTCCCGAATCCATCCATCATCGGTGGTAAATGCTTGGAGTAACTCCTGTGGCGCATCCTCGCATTCATCCGAGATAGTCTTGACGGCGGCGAATGGAATTTTATTTTCCGCCGCTATGCGCGCCACTGTGGCCGCTTCCATGTCCACATACTCAGCATCGAACTCCGCTGCGAGCGCCCGCTTTTCCTGCGCGTTGGCAACCTTGTCTACCGTTACCAGCGTGCCCGTCCCTGCCACCGCCGAAAAGCGCTGTTGTGTTGTGGCATCAATCACGTAGGCCGGATGATGAATGGAGCCAGCGAAAAATTCCGACTTCAATGCTCCCACCCATCCTACGGAGAAAAGATAGGAGATCGGCCCACGCGCCAACGCCGCCTGCACTGCAATCTCCGCACGCGCCGCGCCCATTCCGGCGCAGACCACAACCGCACTATCGTTCCCATACACAAAAATTTTTTTTACGGGATCACTCTCGTCCTGCCAGCCGCGAACCAGGCTTGCAATCTCGCGCGGCAGTGCAGCAATGATGGCGATTCTCGGCTTCATGCAGAGGGAACATCCTCCTGCGGCGCGTATCCGTTGGCGCGAAACCAATCGATAGCGGAGTGGAGCGCGGGGTCGATGGGAAGCACTTGATAGCCCAGATCACGCTCGGCTTTGACTGAGGAAGCGAACATTTTCTTTTTGCCCATGCGCACAGCTTCGACAGTAGCGCGTGGCTCGCGCCCCAACATGCGTCCGGTAATCCATTCGTCAAAAAAAGCAAAGGTCATGGCCACGGAGTGCGGCACTTGCATCGTCGGCGACGGCAGTCCCGTAATAGCCGCCATGCGATCCAGAATCTGCTTGAGCGTCAGATTTTCTCCGCCCAAAATATAGCGCTCTCCCGACCGTCCACGTTCCAGCGCCGCGACGTGCGCCTGCGCGATGGCCTTCACATCCACCAGATTCAGCCCGGTATCGACATACGCCGGAAATTTACGATTCAAAAAATCCACCACAATGCGCCCGGTCGGCGTTGGCTTGGCATCGTCTGAACCAATCGGCGTGGTCGGATTCAGAATGATGATCGGCTGACCGCTGTGAGCGGCGGCGATGGCCTCCTGTTCGGCCATAAACTTGGAGCGCTTATAGTGGCCAATCATATCGGCCAACGCAACTGGGGTCTCCTCGTCAACAATGGTGCCATCGGCGCGAAAGCCCATCGTGGCCACGCTCGATGTATAGACCACGCGCCGCACGCCAGCCTCATGCGCAAGCTGCAATAGCTCTCGCGTGCCGATCACGTTCGCGGCATACATCGCATCAGGATCGCGCACCCAGAGACGATAATCAGCGGCAACATGGACGAGCGCTTCGCAATCGGCCAGCGCCGCTTGCAGCGTGGAAGACTGTCGCAGATCGCCCACCACCAACTCCGCATGGAGAGATTGCAGGTGTTCCGCGCGGCTGGTTTTGCGAACGAGCAAGCGAAGCCGCGCGCCGTTGGCGCTGAGCGCGCGCGCAACATGCGTGCCCACGAATCCAGTCGCGCCTGTCAGGAAGATTTTCATAGACGTTTGCGTGGAAGAAATTGTCCAAGTGCCGTTAGTCGAGCGCCTCGGCCTCAATCCCAATGTTCGTTTCGCCCGCAGATTTCTTCTCCCAGTATTTGCGGAGCCACGCTTCCCAGCTTTTTCCGGCAGCCGTATCGCGCCCGCTAAAAGCCAGCGCGGCAATCTCCGAATATGGGACAACCATCTTCTCATCCGAATCCTTCGGAATCACACGCACGCAGGATTGTTGAAGCGTTGGCGCACTGCGGCGGTCGAAGATGTAGCCTTCGATTTTACTGCCCGTCTTGAGCGTGATGGTCACATCCCCGCGAAAGTCGAACGCCTTTTCCATCGCGTCACAAAGCTCTTCCTGCGTGGCCAACGGCGGTATCCAGCCTTCAAGGTTTTCGTGCTCAAACCCAGGGGCGACCTCCTGCGCGGATAGCATCGGTTCGGATAGCGTCGGTTGCTGCAATTCGGCAGTTAAGCTCATGCGCGTTGCTCCTCCAACTCCGCTGCGGGAGTGGCAATTTGAACCAAGGGATTCTGCGCGTGAACGGGCGCGGCAGGCTGGTTCAAAATATCCAGCGCGCCACGATCGGGATAGCGATTGAAGATTGCCGCCTTCGCCATCGCCAGAATGCCGCTCAACGAGCCAAATCCGAAATCAACGGTGGAGGGTTCATATCCGCAACTCACCATGCAGTTGGCGCACTTTGGATTGCCGGATTCCGTGCCGTAATTCGACCACTCGGTTGTCTGCAACAATTCTTCAAATGTATCGGCATAGCCATCCTGCAATAGGTAGCAGGGCTTTTGCCAGCCAAAAACGTTGTATGCGGGCGAACCCCACGGCGTGCATTGGTAGTCGCGCTTACCCATTAAAAATTCCAAGAAAAGCGGCGACATATTAAACTTCCAGCTCGACTTGCGATTCGACAAGATGGCGCGAAAGAGACGACGCGAACGGGCGCGCCCCATAAAATGCTTCTGATCGGGAGCTTTGTCGTAGGTATAGCCCGGCGAAAGAACAATTCCCTCGACGCCCATCGACATCACTTCATCAAAGAAAGCCCGCACGCTGTTCGGATCGGCACCATCAAAGAGCGTGGTGTTGGTGGTCACGCGAAATCCGCGCTCCACCGCCACGCGAATGCTTTCAACGGCGATGTCATAGCCGCCCTCGCGACAGACGGAAAAATCATGATGCTCACGCTGTCCGTCCAAATGCACGGAGAAGGTAAGATATTTGCTGGGCTTGAAAAGGTCGATCTTTTCTTTGAGCAGCAACGCGTTCGTACACATATAGACGTACTTTTTGCGCGCGACCAACCCGGCGACAATCTCGCCAATCTGCGGATGCAGCAGCGGCTCGCCACCAGGAATGGAGACCATCGGCGCGCCGCATTCCTCCGCCGCGTGGAAACACTCTTCCGGCGTCAACTGCTTCTTCAGGATATGCGCCGGATACTGAATTTTTCCGCAGCCCGCGCAGGCCAGATTGCAACGAAACAGCGGCTCCAGCATCAGCACCAGCGGATACTGCTTGCGTCCATTCCACCGCTGCTTGAGCACATAGGTTGCTACGGTCCACATTTGCGAGATCGGCACAGCCATATTTTTTCTCCCGTTTGATGCGTTGCAACACGCCTAATTCGATGCCGCGTTGGATATTACTGCCCCCGGCTGCATCGCCCGCCGATACGTTGTGAGCGCGAGCAGCGGAAAGTAGTCCCGGTACATGTGATACGCCAGATAGAAGACACGCGGGAAGCCAGTTCCAGTGTAGTCTTTCTCGTCCCAGGAGCCATCAGGATTCTGATGTTCGAGCAGCCAGCGAACTCCTTTGGCCACCGAGTCGCTCCGCGTATCGCCTGCGGCCAGCAGTCCAAGAATCGCCCATGCCGTCTGCGATGGCGTGCTACCGCCGATCCCTCGTTGCACGGGATCGTCATAGCTGACACAGCTTTCACCCCAGCCGCCATCGGCATTCTGCACGCAGCGAATCCACTCCGCCGCCTGCTGAATCTGCGGCTCATGGTTCCAGACCCCCATCGCTTCCAATCCGCGCAGCACCAGAAAGGTTCCGTAAATATAGTTGACGCCCCAGCGCCCGAACCAGCTTCCATCCGGCTCCTGCTCGCGGAAGAGAAATTGAATGGCGCGTTCCACCCGCGCATCCTCCCGCGTGTAGCCGTAGCCAGCCAGCATCTCCAGAACACGTCCGGTGATATCGACCGTAGGCGGATCGAGCATGGCATTATGATCGGCAAAGGGGATGTACTGAAAGATCATCTTGGTATTGTCTTTGTCGAAGCTGGCCCAACCGCCGTTCTTGCACTGCATGGCAAATATCCAGTCAATGGCCCGCTGCGCGACCTCGTGCTGGTAGCGCTCACGCGGATTATCCACTTTGTTCAACGCCAGCAATACCTGAGCCGAATCGTCCACGTCAGGATAAAATTCGTTGTTGAACTCGAAGTACCAACCGCCAGGCTCAACCTTTGGAACTTTCACCGCCCAATCACCCTTTTGCCGCACTTCTTTGGACAGCATCCAATCCGCAGCCTTCAGCAGGCGGGGATCATTCTTGGGCACACCGGACTCACCCAACGCGAAAACGGCGTAAGCCGCATCCCAGATCGGCGACATGCAGGGCTGCATACGGAAGGTGGCAGGATGATCTTCTCCGCTGCCCGGCTCCTCAATGCCCAGCTTTTCAAACTCATCCATTGCGCGAATCATCTGCGGATCGTCGAGCGAATAGCCGAGGCAGCGCAGCGCAATGATGGCATTCAACATGGCCGGATAAATTGCGCCCAGGCCATCGCTTTTTTCAAAGCGCGCAAGCATCCAGCGCTCGGCCTTCTTCAGCGCCATCGCCCGCAGCGGGCGTATATGCACGCGCTCAAACACATGGGTCAGGCGATCCAGCAGCAGAAAGAAATTGCGCCAGCTCAGAATGTGCCGATCCCAATGCAGATGCAGATTGGACTTTGCGCGGCCACCCAGAAAAAGCTCGTCGATGCCCTGCTCCGGTTGAATCTTCTTGAACGGCTTTTTTGCATAAGCAATGGAGAGCGGCACCAAAATAGCCCGCGACCAAGAAGAAATTTCGTACAAATTGAAGTAAAACCACTTTGGAAACAGCACGATCTCTGGAGGAATTGCCGGAGCCGCGTTGTAGTCATACTGACCGAAGAAACAGAGATAGAGCTTGGTGTAGGTGTTGACCTGCGTGACGCCACCATGCGCCAGAATCCACGCGCGCGCGCGGGTCAGCACAGGATGATCCTGCGACCAGCCCATCAGCTTGAAGGCGAAATATGCCTTGACGGAGGCGCTGATGTTGGACGGCCCGCCATGAAAAATACTCCAGCCGCCATCGGCATTTTGATGCCGGAGTATTTCTTGCAAAGCGCGCTGCATCCGTCCCGCATCGCCGGTGCCCAGCAACGTATGCACCATGATGTAGTCGGATTCCAATGTCGTATCGGCTTCCAGTTCTCCGCACCAAGATCCATCCGGGCGCTGCAAGGAAAACAGAAAGTCGCGGGAGGCGACAATTGCGCGCTCCACCTGATCTAAACTGGCATCCAGCCTGCCATACTTCACAGTCGCCGACTGGCTACCTTGATGGGATTGATTCATAGTTCTGACCCGAAACTCTCCTGCAAACTTGTGGCGTTCCGTGTAACAGAAACAGCTATTGCGTCACCGGAACCGGCTGTGACGGTGCAGCAGCAATAGCCTGCACAATCTCCGGCGGCAAGCCAAATCTTACATTTTCCGGCATGACTTCGACTTCTTCCAGCGTGTCAAATCCGTGGTTGCTCAGATAGTTGATGACATCCTGCACCAGCACCTCCGGCGCGGAGGCTCCCGCTGTAATGGCGACCGTCTGCACATTCTCCAGCCACTCCGGCAGAATGGCATCGGAGTTGTCGATCAGATAGGCGCGAGTATCCAGATTGCGCGAGACCTCCACCAACCGATTGGAGTTGGAACTATTGTTCGACCCCACCACCAACACCAGATCAGCTTGGTGCGCCACGTTTTTCACGGCCACCTGACGATTCTCCGTTGCGTAGCAGATGTCCTGCGAGTGCGGCCCGACAATGTTCGGATACTTCTCTTTGAGCGCGTGGATAATGTCGCGGGCTTCGTCCAGGCTGAGCGTGGTCTGTGTCAGATAGGCCACGCGGTTGGGATCGGGGACTTCCACCGTCGCAACTTCGGCAACATTGGAGACTACCTGCGTCACGTCTGGAGCCTCGCCGAGCGTGCCTTCAATCTCATCGTGGTCGCGATGGCCAATCAAAATCAGCGAGTACCCCTGCTGGGCAAATTTTACGGCTTCGACGTGAACCTTGGTCACCAGCGGGCAGGTGGCATCAATCACCTTGAGTCCGCGCAGCTTGCTGTGTTCGCGGACGGCGGGCGAAACTCCGTGCGCGCTGTAGATGACGCGCATCCCTGCCGGAACCTCGTCGATATCATCAACGAAAATGGCCCCTTTTTCCGCCAGTTCATTCACAACAAATCGGTTGTGGACGATCTCCTTGCGCACATAGATGGGCGCGCCAAAGGTTTCCAGCGCAATTTTTACAACATCAATAGCCCGCACAACGCCAGCGCAAAAGCCACGGGGTTTCAGCAACAGAACACGCCGATGGCCGCCCGGAACAACAGAGGCACCAGCGACATCGGAGGAGGAATGCGAAGCGTGGTTAGTCACCCCCCCAGTATACCGTTCCTTGCCGCAATGTGGGCAAAAAATGCTGCGGCCAGCAATACGCCTATCGACTGCTGGCGAGCATCTGCTCGGCGTGTTGCAGGGAGGTCTCCGTCAGCTTGGCCCCGCTCAACATGCGTGCAATCTCCTGCTTGCGCTGCTCGTCATCCAGTTGCCGGATGGAGGTGCGCGTGCGCCCGGCATGTTCTTTTTTCTCGATCAAAAAATGCTGATCGGCAAAGGCTGCGATCTGGGGCAGGTGCGTGATGCAGAGCACCTGCTGCACACGCGAGAGAGCCTTCAGCTTGCGTCCAACGGCCTCTGCTGCGCGGCCTCCAATGCCAATATCGATCTCGTCAAAGATCAGCGTGCGCGGAAGTTGCTGCTTTCTTTTTCCTTTGCTGGCAGCATTGCCTTTGCTCGTCGCGTTGGCGCTCTCCTCCACGCTGACTTTCAACGCCAGCAGAACACGCGACATTTCCCCGCCCGATGCAATCTGATCCAGCGGCTTGAGCGGCTCGCCAGCGTTGGTGGCAATGCGGCACTCGACCGTATCCCAGCCATGCACAGTCCAAGCGGAGTCTTCCGTCTCCGGCGTCACGGCAATCCGAAAACGCGCTTTCATCGCCAGATCGTTAATCTCGCCCTCGGCGCGTTGGGCCAATTGCTTCGCAGCAGCCTCGCGCTGTCGCGTCAATGCCTGCGCTGCGGCGCGATAGCCTTCCGCAGCTTTGGCCAGTTGGCCGCGCAGATCGGCCAGCAGTTGATCACGATTTTCAATCTCCGCCAGCTTCGCGCTGACCTCCTCGCCGTATGTGATAACCGCCTCCAGCTTCGCTCCGTACTTGCGCTTCAGTCGGTCAAGCAGCGCCAGGCGATCTTCAATCTCCGCCAACCGTTCTGGCGAGGACTGAATGTGCTCGGCAAAATCCCGCGCCTGCGTTCCCAAGTCGCTGACCGTGGCTCGCGCCGCAGCCAGTTGCTGCGCCGATTCCTCCCAGCGTGGATCGTAGCGCGCCAGTTCCTCCAGATGCTTCAGGCCCGCGCTCAACGCCACTTCCGCAGAGGAAGCCGACTCATACAGCACATCATGCGCGCCTGTCGCAGCGGCGTGGAGCTTTTCTGCATTCGCCAGCACGCGCTTCTCGGCTGCAAGCGTCTCATCTTCCGCAGGCAGCGGCTGCGCCTGCTCAATCTCGCGCTTCTGAAAGCTCCACATATCGACCATGCGCAGCCGATCCTGCTCATCGTGTTCCAGCGCGTGCAGCTTGTCGCGCAACTCCGTCCAGGCTGCATGGGCCGCAGCCACGGCATCGTTGGAGATTCCCGCGCTGCGGTCAATCAACGCCCGCTGCTGCGCGTGGTCGAAGGCTCCCAGCGAATCGCTCTGCGCGTGAACCAACGCCAGCTCCGGGGCCAGAGCGCGCAGCACGCCTACTGTGGCTGGTTGATTGTTCACAAAGACGCGGCCCTTGCCATTGGCCGCAATCTCGCGGCGCAGAATAATCTCTTCCCCCGCTCCGTCCAGGCCGTTGGCCTCCAGAATCGCCAGCGCTCCGGGGGTACATTCAAACACGCTGGTGACGACGGCCTTCTCCGCGCCGTGGCGCACCACGTCGGCAGAGGCTTTTTCTCCCAGAAGCAGCGCCAGCGCGTCGATTAGAATCGACTTGCCCGCGCCGGTCTCTCCGGTCAGCAGGTTCAGGCCTGCGGCAAAGGTAGCTCCCGCCTGATCGACTACAACATAATTTTCCGCTTTCAGCTCAAGCAACATGGCATTCCTGATGGTCTCTGTCCGCGCCTACATTCCTCGCTTGGATTCTTACGGAGACGTGCGCAGCATACCATGAATCGTACAAGCAACTGGAGACGCCCCGTACGCATCTACACACTTTCTGTACACTGAATAACAGACTCATGAATCTACTTCCCTACCTCGCCCTCGTCTGGTTGCAGCTACAGGATGCAACCCAGCAGGCTGCTCCGGCAGACACCAGCAGCAGTTTCGGCGGAAGCAGCGCCCTGCTGGATATGCTGCGCAACAGCGGCCCGGTCGCTTTGGTTGTGCTCGGACTGTTGCTGCTGGCCAGCCTGTACTCCTGGAGCATCATTCTTGGGAAATGGTTTGGCCTGCGCCGCGCCCGCGCACAAAGCCATCGCTTTCTGCGCGCCTTTCGCAAAGCCGCGCGGTTGCAGGAGATTGCCGCTGTCAGTGAGCAATTCAAACCCAGCCCGCTGGTGCAGGTCTTCGACGAGACCTACGACGAATACCGACGCCAGATGACGGCCAATGGACAAATTCGCAGTTTGAGCGCGCTGGAGCGCTCCGCGCAGAATGCAAGCAGCGAAGCTCTGACGATCCAGGAACGCCGCATGACCTGGCTGGCCACCATCGGCGCGATTGCTCCCTTCATTGGACTCTTTGGCACCATCATGGGCATTGTGGATGCATTCCACGGGCTTGGCACCTCCGGCGGCGCAACGCTGCGCGCGGTGGCACCGGGAATCTCCGAGGCGCTCATCACCACGGCAGCTGGACTTGCGGTCGCCATCCCCGCCGTCATCGGCTACAACCAGTTCACGGCTCGACTGCGGGAAATGGCCGCGCAGTTGGATGGTTTTGCGCGCGAGTTGCTGACCAACATCGAAGAGGTGCCATCGCCCTCGACGACCACAGACGATGCCTATGCCCGGCAGCGGGAGGTTCCGCGTGGCCTTCACCGCTAGCAACGGGCGGACGCAGACCGCGCTCGCCGACATCAACATCACGCCGCTGGTGGACGTGGTGCTGGTGTTGCTGGTCATTTTTATGATTACGGCCCCGGTGCTGCAATCCGGCATCGAAGTTTCCGTGCCAAAAACGCGCACAGTCAAGCAGATTACGCAGCAGCGCATGACCGTCACCATCGACCACCAGCAGCAGGTCTATCTGGATGACAAGCCGGTGAACCTGAATAATCTGCCGTCTTTGTTGAAGCAGCGCGGCTTGGATCCGGCGCATCAGGTAATTTATCTGCGCGCCGATGAACATGTCCCCTTTGGCGCTTTTGCCTCGGTGATGGATGCGGTGAAGCAGGCGGGCATCACCAACGTCAGCATCGTAACGCAACCCATCAGCGACCACGCAACGAACTAACATCCTCAGCGGACGAGCCATGCTACACGAACATCAAGATTGGGCAGACAGAGAACCTATCGTCGGTTCTTGGATTAGCTCCGCGATGCTGCACCTGCTGCTGGGAGGTGGAATTGCAGCCTACGCCCTGTTCGTTGCCCATTTGCCCAAAGACCGGTGGGGACAGATGAGCAGCGGTAATGCCATTCAGGCGTCGCTGGTCTCCTCTGCGCCCTCGCTTCCGCTACCCAATGTACAAAATCCGAATGACAATGTGCTGGCCACGCAGAATCCCAGTCCAGCGCCAACCATCCCGGAAGAAAAAACCGTAGCTGCGCCTCCGCTGGATGCCATTCCGATCGCGGTCAAACAACCCAAGCAGAAGGTCGCGCCAAAGGAACAGCACAACAAACCTCCGCTACATCCACAACCGCAGCCAAAACAGCAGAATGTCGCTGCCTATGGCGAGGCCGCGCCCTCCAGCATCCCCATGAACGCGCAGAGCGCCAGCACCAACAACGTGAAGGTGCAGAACGGAGATTTTGGCTCGCGCTTCGGCTGGTATGTGGATGGAATCAAACGCAAGGTGGCGCAAAACTGGTACAGCCAATTGGCGAATCCCCAGGCATCGATGGGCCATTCCGTTGTTGTCAGCTTCACCGTGCATCGCGATGGCTCCGTCAGCAATGCGCAGATCATGCAATCCAGCGGAGTCCCCTCTCTGGACATGTCGGCCATTCAGGCCGTGGAGCGCGTGGATTCCTTCGGTTCCCTGCCCGACGGCTACGCTGGAAGTTCGGTCTCTGTTGCCTATACGTTTACCTATGATGAAACAACAAGACATTAAGACGCGAGTTTATATATACTTGAGCTTTGGTTCTGTGGAATATTTTTGTGCGCGGCCGGAGAATCAGCCAACACCTGGAGCGCAGATAGCATCCGGCGCATGTGCAGGAGAAGCGATGACAAGCTCGCAACGTTCTAGGTCGCAATCCAGACAGCGATTTCCGTGGCGTTTTGCATGTTCGGCAGCGATCTTCCTTTTCACCGCGATCACGCCCCGCGCCCACGCGCAGGATTGGGTACATACCGGAACCAATCTGGGGGCGCAGAAAATCCGCCTGGCGGCAGCCGACTTCAAGCCCGTTGGCTTCGACCCCGCGCTGGCAACGGACAAGCAGACCTTCGATAGCGTTCTCTACTCCGACCTCACCAACGCTGGCATTTTTGACATGGTCTCCAAGAGCATGGCTCCTCCGCTTATGCCCGGCTCTCCACAAGAAATCAATGTAAGTCAGTGGAGCACACCGCCCGCCAATGCCGCGATGGTCGCGTTTGGAGCCATCGCGCTCCAGAATGGACAAGTCACAGTCTACGGCTGGCTGTATGACGCGCAGAATCTGCAATCCCCGCAGGTACTCGGCCAGCAATATACCGAGGCCGACGGCCCGAACACGGCTCGACACATCGCCCATGAGTTTGCCGATGCCATCATCACGCGACTGGGCGGCGGCATCTCCGGCATCGCGGAAAGCAAGATTTTTCTCGTCTCCAACCGCACCGGAAGCAAGGAAATATGGGAGATGGATTACGACGGAGCCAACCAAGAGCAAATCACGCGCCTCGGCACCATCTCGCTCTCGCCACGCATCTCTCCCGACGGCCATCGTCTGGCGTTTTCGGGGATGGGCAAACGCGGCTGGGACATTCGCATGTACTCGATGGATTTGAATCGGCTGGTCAACTTTCCCAGCGGCAGTGGCTCTGATCTCTCGCCCGCATGGTCGCCCGATGGCAACACGCTGGCTTTTTCCTCCTCGCGCAGCGGCGACCCGGAGATTTGGGTTTCTGCTGCCAGCGGCTTCAATCCCCGCCGCATTACCGCCTATGCCGGACCGGATGTCTCGCCCGTCTGGAACCCCAAGACTGGGACGCAGATTGCTTGGATCAGCGGGCGCACAGGATTGCCCCAGTTGTACATCATGGACTCCGACGGCACCAATGTGCAGCGCATGACCGATGGCGGCTATGCCACCTCGCCGTCTTGGTCGCCGAACGGCCAGTTTCTGGCCTTTGCGTGGAATCGCAACTACGGCCCTGGCGCGCCCGGTGGACAGGACATTTACGTCATGGACATTGCCAGCCACCGCTGGATTCAACTCACCCATGACATTGGCCGCAATGATTTTCCCACATGGTCGCCGGATGGCCGCCATCTTGCCTTTCAAAACTTTCAGCATGGTCAGCGGCAGATTTGGACCATGCTGGCCGACGGCACCGGGCAGCACGCCCTGACCACCGTCGGTGGCAATAGTATGCCAAACTGGAGTTGGAAATAATGCCGCAAAACCGCCAACAGATTTTTCGCCCATAGCTTTTTCATAACCCAAGCATTGCAACCCAAGGAGAACTCTTCATGAACGCTAGAAATAAATCCGCTGCACTCATCGCCGCCGCGCTTGCAGCCATTCTTTTGCCTGCTGCTGGTTGCCACAAGAAGGTCGCGCCACCACCCCCACCGCCGCCGCCCGCTGCCGCTCCAACCCCTGCGCCAACCGCCAGCCTGACGGCCAGCCCCAGCACCATCACCCCAGGACAGAGCGTGGTTCTGAACTGGAGCACGACCGATGCCACTAGCGTCACCATTGACAACAACATCGGCACAGTTGCTGCCAACGGCACACAGAACGTAACCCCAACCGCAACGACGACCTACAACTTGGTCGCGCGCGGCGATGGCGGTTCGAGCGAGGCCAGCGCAACGGTCACCGTAAACCAGCCCCCACCGCCACCACCCCCACCGCCACCGGCCATGACCGAGTCCATCTTCGATCAGAGTGTCAAGCCAGTCTTCTTCAGCTTCGACAGCTACAAGATCAGCTCGGACGCGCAGCAGATTCTTACCGATTCCGTTGCCTTCCTGCAGGCGCATCCTGACGTGAAGGTGCTGGTCGCCGGTTACTGCGACGAGCGCGGATCGGAAGAGTACAACTTGGCACTGGGCCAGAATCGCGCCAACGCAGCCAAGGATGCTCTGGTGAAAGCGGGCATTGACCCCAGCCGTCTGCGCACCATCAGCTACGGCAAGGAGAAGCCCTTCTGCACCGAGCACAACGAAGCGTGCTGGCAGCAGAATCGTCGCAGCCAGTTCTCTATCGACCAGTAATTTTTCCACATTAGCCCTACGGCAGCATAGTCAAAATCGGCCATGCTGCCGTACACTTTTCCTAAGCAGAATTCATGTTGTGTCTTGGCGACGTGAATGGGCTGCATCCGAGGCAAAGCCACTATGTCTTCGATTTTTCGTCCTGTTGTCTTTCGTTCTCTTGTCCCCCCCATGCGCCGTCCATTCACCTACATTCTTCCCGCGCTTCTCTGTCTGACATTTCTCATGGAAGCTCCGCAAGCATTCGCGGCCAATAAAGACATCATCGAATTGCAGACGGAGGTGCAGCAGTTGCAGGCCATGCTGTTGACCATGCAACAGTCGGAAGAGGCGCATCTGGGCGCTCTGACCAACATGCTGCAACAAACCACCTCCAGCGTGACGAAGATATCGACGCAGCTCGACGCAATGCAGAAATCCATGCAAACCACGCAGAGCGCCGATTCAGGAAAGATCGACCAGGTCTCTGGGCAGATACAATCGCTCAACGACTCCGTCGATGAGCTGCGCGCTCGGTTGGACAAATTGCAGAAAACCTTGGACACCCTCCAACAACAATCGCAATCGCTCCAGGCTGGACAATCCAGTCAGATTCCCGGTGGAGTGGTTGGCCCTGCCGCAACAGACACAGCTTCCGGCATAAGCGCGCCGAATGAAACGGCGCAACCTCCGTCTCTCCAAGCTCCGCCAGTGAATCAACTTTATCAATCGGCGCTGCGCGACTATAATGCCGCTAAATACAACTTGGCCAATCAGGAATTTGGCGATGTCCTCAAGTTCTACCCGCAAAATGATCTGGCCGGAAATGCACAGTTTTATCAGGCAGAGATCGCCTATCGCCAAGGTGATTACCAGAATGCTATTCAGGGATACAGCGCCCTGCTGTCGCAGTATCCCGGCAGCAACAAGGCTCCGGCTGCCATACTCCGCAGGGGTGAGTCTCTGCTCTCACTGGGACAAAAGGATGCTGCAATTCACCAGTTGCGCGCCCTAATCCAGCGCTACCCGCAGACGCCGGAGGCCGTGCAGGCACGCAATAAGCTGGATACCATCACACAACCCAAGAAGCCACAAGCCGGGCATTCCTTCTAGGATGGAACGGGCTGCGGGCTACGCCTCCGCCTGCAGTCCACTTCCGTGCCGTGTATTGTCTACAGGGATACCCTCTTTCCGCAACCCCATCCATTCTGCTATAACTTAGGCCACGCTCATAGCAGTCACATTTTCATCTTCAGACAGGAGAAGCATCATGTTGTGCAAGATTACGGAAACAACTCATGACTTTACCCTTACGGTCGTCCGCTTGGTTCTCGGCCTTGTGTTTTTCATGCACGGGGCACAGCTTACGCTCGGCTGGTTCGGTGGTTACAAATTCCCCGGCACACTACATATGTTTGAGCAAGGCATGGGCATTCCCGCACCGCTAGCGGCGTTGGCAATCATGGCCCAGTTTCTCGGCGGCATTGGCCTGCTGGTCGGACTGCTCAGTCGCATCGCGGTCATCGGCATCGCCACCGATATGCTGGTCGCCGTCTTTCGGTATCACATCCATGTCGGATTTTTTATGAACTGGTCTGGCCAGCCAAGGGGCGAGGGATACGAGTATCACCTGCTGGTGCTGGCTCTTTGCTTGCTCATCTTCATCAAGGGATCGGGCGCAGCTTCCATCGACGAGTTGCTGCCCGGAAAGAAAACAGAAGTCTAGAAACTCGCCAGATCGGTAATGGCTCGCAGAATGTCCTCCGGCTGGGGGAGAATTGCATCCTCCAGCAACGGCTGATAGGCCACAAAGACGTCCTTGGCCGCAACACGCCGCACTGGAGCGTCGAGGTCGTCGAAAAGCTCGTCCGCGATGCGCGCGGCAATCTCCGCGCCGTAGCCCCAGCTCAACATATCCTCATATGCAATAATGACGCGGCTGGTCTTGCGCACAGAGGTGGCAATCGCCTCCCAGTCATAGGGACTGAGCGTGCGCAGGTCGATGATCTCCACGGAAAGATTGTGTTCGCGCTCGGCTCGCTGCGCCGCCTGCAATGCGCGCGGCACCACCGCGCCATAGGTAATGATGGTGATCTGATTTCCCTCGCGCACAGTTTTGGCTTTGCCAAAGGGAATGGTGTACTCCGGCCCAGGATACGCGGCACGGCCATACGCCTCACGATAGAGCCGCTTATGCTCCAGAAACAGCACCGGATCATCGCAGCGAATAGCTGTGCGCAGCAGCCCGTTCGCATCCAGCGCATTCGAGGGAAACACCACACGAATGCCAGGCGTATGCGTAAAGATGCTCTCGCCACACTGCGAGTGATAGATGGATCCTCCGGTCAGATAGCCGCCGATGGCCACGCGAATCACGATGGGCGAAGAAAAAGCTCCGTTGGAGCGCCAGCGGATCAGCGGCAGCTCATTGCGGAGCTGGTGCATGGCGGGCCAGATGTAATCAAAGAATTGAATCTCCACGACGGGCTTCATGCCGCGCGTGGCCATGCCCGTGGCGCGACCAATAATATTGGCCTCCGCCAGCGGGGAGTTGAAGACGCGCTCCGAGCCAAAGCTCTTCTGCAAGCCCGCCGTCAGCTTAAAGACGCCGCCTTTACCTTTGACGCGCTCGTCTTTCATGCTTGCCTCACGGCTGCAATCGGCCACATCCTCGCCAAAAATCACGATGCGCTCATCCCGCCGCATCTCGTCAGCGAGACAAGTATTGATGAGTTCAGCCATCGTATGCTCAGCGACATCTGCAATTGGCTGCGGCTCGCTCTGCCACGCTGCCGCAGTCGTCGTCAGATCTTCGGAATAAATATGTTTCAGAATCGTTTCCGTCGTCGGCAATGGTGCCCGCAGCGCGCGATCCGCCGCAATGTGAATCTCCTCGTCTACTTCATTTTCTAGGCGCGTCAATCCCTGTTCGTCCAGAATGCCCTCGCGCAGCAAATACATTTGCAGGCGCGGCAAGGGATCGCGCAACGCATCCGCTTCGCGCTCCGATTCTGCCCGATAGTAACGCTCGTCATCCGAAAGGGAATGGGAATAGGGCCGGATCACATGCCCATGCACCAGCGCCGGCCCTTTGCCAGCACGACAATACGCCACAGCCTCCCGCATAGCCGCATAGCTAGCTACAGGATCGGTGCCATCGATCTCCGCAAAAAAGAAATTCGGAAAATTCGCCAACAATCGGGAGATATTCCCTCCCGGCGTGTTTACCTCCACGGGCACGGAGATGGCATACTCGTTGTCTTCGATAACAAAAAGCATGGGCAGCTTGCCATTGGAGGCCGTGTTCATCGCCTCCCAAAACTCGCCTTCACTGGTTGCGCCTTCGCCCAGAGAAACGTAGGTCACTTCATCGCCTTGAAAGCGCACGTCTTTGAAAGCGCGATAATCGCCTCCATACTTCAACGCCGCTTCAGGATGTCTAGCAAAGTAGCGGCCCGCCTCCGCGCAGCCAATCGCCTGCAAACACTGCGATCCCGTGGCGGAGGATTGCGTAACAATGTTCCAGCGCGTGCTGGTCCAGTGCGAGGGCATCTGGCGTCCACCGCTGGCCGTGTCCGTAGCCGCGCCGACAGCCTGCAACAACATCTCCTCCGGCGTCACGCCCAGAGTGAGGCAAAGCGCACGGTCACGATAGTAAGGATAAAACCAGTCATAGCCGGGCTTGAGCGCCATGCCTGCGGCAATCAACAACGCCTCATGTCCGGCACAGGAGACCTGAAAGAAAATCTTCTGCTGTCGTTTGAGCGCGATTTCTCGATCATCAATGCGGCGAGACAGATACATCAGCCGATAGAATTGCACCATTTGCTGCCGAGTCAATCCGGCTTCCGCATAGGAAGAACGCGATTTGACTCCTGCCGTACTGATCTGCGCCATGCGTGTTCCCCATCCTGCGAAAAAATGTCTGCCGTAGGGTATTGTAGCGGCTCACTCCCGCACCTGTCAGTCCTGAACCCAGCGAATCAACATTGCGAAAAATTCCGACTATTTTTCCCGCGCTACCACAAAGTCCGGCACCCAAAGCAAAGCGCGCTTGTACTCCGACTCCGGCAATTCCGCAGTAACCGCGCGCGCCGTTTCCGCATAGGCGTAGGCCACCTGCATCGCGTACTCCACCGACTTGTTGCGGCGCAGAATCTCCAGAACGCGCTCATGGCTGACACGATCAAAGGATCGATCTTCCAAAACGGCATGGATGGCAGCGCGATCTTCCGGCGTTCCATTTTCCAGTGCATGTACAACCGCCAGCGTCGCCTTGCCTTCACGCAAATCGCTGGCCGTGGGCTTGCCCAGCACCTCTTCGGTTGCCGTCAGATCGAGCACATCATCGACCACCTGAAACGCCAATCCCAAGTTTCTCCCATACTCGCCCATGCGCTCTTCCACCTCTGGCGAAGCCCCAGTCAAAACGCAGCCAAGCTGCATGGAAACCCTAAACATGCAGGCCGTCTTGCGATAAATGAGTTCGTAGTATTCCTGCTCCTGAATGGCGCGCCCTTGCAATTCAATTTGCAGCAGCTCGCCTTCCACCATCTGCTGCGTCAGGTGGATCAGAAGATCGAGAATGCGAAAGTTGCGCTCCTCCAACGCCATGCGAAAGGCCTGCATGTAGAGCCAGTCGCCGGTCAGCACACACTTGGAGTTGCCCCACTGCTTGTTCGGAGATGGGCGTCCGCGCCGCGTGTCCGCCTCGTCAATAATGTCGTCATGCACCAGCGTGGCGGTATGAATCATCTCCACCACTGCGCCCAGATGCACGGCGCTCCCGCCCCGGTATCCCAGAGCTTTCGCGGCCAGCAACAACAACGAAGGGCGTATCCGCTTGCCGCCGCCTTCACGCAGATACGCCGCAATCTCCATCACAACGGAAACATCGGAGCTGCACGCCTGCTCGAACGCCTGCTCAATGGCAAGCAGATCGTCGTGGATGAGATCGAAGACCTCTTTGGCCGTGGCTATGGCGAGTGTGCTCAAAATGGCTCCGCTTTCCTTTGCCCTGTCTATACCGTACCGGAATGCGCCGCTTAGTTCGAGCGGTAATTTGTAAATTGCAGATCAATGCCCAAATCCTGCTTCTTCAGCAGCGCAATCACTTCTTGCAGCGCGTCGCGATCCTTGCTGCTCACCCGCACGGTGTCGCCCTGGATGGAAGCCTGCGCTTTGATCTTGGAATCCTTAATTAGCCGCGAAATTTCCTTGGCTTTCTCGATCGAAATCCCCTGCTGCAAATCCACCTTCTGCCGCACACTGGAGTTGGCCGCTGGTTCCAGCTTGCCATAAGTCAGCGCTTTTAATGAGACCCCGCGCTTGGCCAGCTTCTGCTGCAAAATCTCCGTTACCGCCTTCAGCTTGTACTCGTCGGCGGAGGCAAGCTGCAACTTCTCCTCGCCCTCCAACTTTACATCGGAATTCGAGTCCTTCAGATCGAAACGCGCTCGAATCTCCTTGAGCGCCTGGTCAATCGCATTCTTTACTTCCTGAATATCAACCTTACTCACAATATCGAATGAATTTTCTGTTGCCATACTCTCCGCCTCTTTTCCTTACTTCCTGTTGGCCAAATTGGGAATGCGCGCATCCGCATCCGCCTTCAAATTGCGCGATACGTTCCGATTCCCAAGCGCGCCAAAAAATCTGTAAAAATTCTCCGTGGTCGTCCGCGCCACTGTTGCAAAATCTATTCCGTGAATCTCCGCCAGCGTCTCCGCCACATGCCGCACCAGCGCCGATTCATTGCGCTGGCCGCGATGCGGTACCGGAGCGAGAAACGGCGCGTCCGTCTCCACCAGCAGCCGATCCAGAGGAATCTGCTTCGCAACCTCGCGCAGAGCCTGCGCCTTCGGGAAAGTCAGATTGCCCGCAAAGGAGATCATAAATCCCGCCTCCATCGCCCGACGCGCCTCTTCCCATGCTCCGGTAAAGCAATGCAGCACGCCACCCAGACCAGTCGGTTTCCACTGCGTTTCCAGCATAATGAGCGTTTCTTCCCACGCACTACGGCTGCCCCCTGCTGGACGACAATGAATCAAAATCGGCAGCTTATGCTGAACGGCAATCTCCATCTGCTGCGCAAAAACACGCTGCTGCACTTCGAGCGCAGGATTCTCAGCGTGGTAATCATCCAGGCCAATCTCGCCGATGGCTACCACCTCCGGCTCTGCTGCCAACGCATTCAGCTTGTCCAACGCGGCGATATCCGCCATCGCCGCCTCTTGCGGATGGATACCCGCGCTCACCATGAGGCACGGCATCCGCGCATCGCCAGCATACTGGCGGCTCAACTCCAGCGCCGCGTGCATGGTGGCTGGCCCATCGCCAATGCCAACGGCCAGAATCGTCTCCACGCCCGCCTCGCGCGCGCGTAGCAACACCGCCTCGCGATCCGCGTCGTAGCGAGCGCTGTCCAGATGCGCGTGCGAATCGACCAACGCGAATTGCGTCTCCAGCGTGGTTTGCATTTCTGAGTCCCCTGCCGCGCTTACTTCAATCGCGCGCCAATTTCAATATCTTCGAGAAATCCCGCCAGCACCGGCTTGCCTTTTTCTCCCAGCGAGGCCGCAACCACCATACCATTGGATTCCAGTCCGCGCAGCTTGCGCGGCGCGAGATTCGCAACAATAACCACCTTGCGCCCAATCAAACTCTCCGGCGCGTAGGCCTCGGCGATGCCCGCGACAATCTGCCGCTGCTCATAGCCCAGATCAACCTCCAGCCGCAGCAGACGATCCGCGCCTGCAACCCGCTCGGCCACTTTGATCTGCGCCACGCGCAACTCCACCTTGGCAAAATCGTCGATGGTGATGGTCTTCGTTTCCGCAACTGCGGGAGCCGCTGCCACAACGGGCGCAGCCGCTACGGGAGCGCTGGGAACCTGTGTTGCCGCAGCCGTAGATTCGGCCAAGCCTGCTTCTTCTTTTTCCTGCATACGAGTGATCGCTTCCTTTTCTGCGCGGGGAAAGATCGGGCCAAGCGTGCCGAGCTTCGTTCCTGGCTTCAGACCGCCCCACTCCAAATCCTTTAGATCGGCTTGCGTAATGTCGCCCAGACCAAGCTGTGCCCAGACCTTCGCCGCCGCATCGGGAATGACCGGATAGACCAGCGCTGTGATGATGCGAATGGATTCGGCTGCCGTGTAGAGAACCTGTCCTCTGTGTTGCTGCTGCACTTTGTCTGGCACACCAGCGCCTTGCTTCCAAGGAGCGCTCGCTGTGATGTAAATATCTACGGCAGCTATAAACACCCAAATCGTTTCTAACGCTCGCGAGAAATCAAGCGAATCGAACAAGCCACCAACTTTAACAATCGCCGTGCGTGCTTCCGGGGTGACCGTCTCGACTTCCCCTGTAGACTCCGGCACCACGCCGTCAAAATACTTGCCAATCATGGTCAGCGTGCGGCTCACCAGATTGCCGTAACCATTCGCCAGATCGGCGTTATACCGCTGCACCAGAGCATCAAAGCTGAAACTTCCATCCTGCCCAAAAACAATCTCGCGCAGCAGGAAATATCGCAGCGCATCCGCGCCCAGAACGTCCAGAATCGTTTCAGCGCGGACAATGTTGCCACGCGACTTCGACATCTTGCTCTGCTCAAACAGCAGCCAGCCATGCACCACAAAGCTCTTGGGCAGCGGCAATCCGGCGGCCATCAAAAACGCGGGCCAGTAGACGCAGTGGAAGCGGCTAATCTCCTTGCCCAGCAGTTGCACATCGGCAGGCCAGTATTTTTGAAAACGCGCCTGATCTTCCGGTGCGTCACTGCCATAACCCAGCGCGGTAATGTAGTTGGCCAGCGCATCCATCCAAACGTAGATGACGTGTTTCTCATCACCAGGAACCGGAATGCCCCAGTTGAAGCTGGTGCGGCTGATGGAGAGGTCTTTCAGCCCGCCGCGCACAAAGGCCATCACCTCATTGCGCCGCGATTCTGGGCGAATAAAATCCGGGTGCGCCTCGTAATACGCCAGCAATTTGTCGCCAAACTCCGACAGCTTAAAGTAATAATTCTCCTCGCTCACCCTCTCGGTGGGCCGTCCGCAATCGGGACAAGGCGCGCCCTCAGGCGCATCCACATACAGCTCGTCGGAAACGCAATACTGGCCCGTGTACGTGCCTTTGTAGATGTAACCGCGCTGCTGCAACTCCGTAAAGAGCCGCTGCACGCCGCGTTTGTGGCGCGGCTCCGTGGTGCGGATGTAATCGTCGTTGGTCAGACCCATGCGCGCCCACAGGAAACGAAACTCTGCGGAAATCTCATCGGCAAAGGCTTGCGCGGTCTTCCCTGCCTTATTGGCGGAGCGTTCAATCTTTTGGCCATGCTCGTCCGTGCCGGTCAAAAATCGCACGTCGAAGCCGCGCATTCTTTTGTAGCGCGCAAGGGTGTCAGCCGCAACCGTGGTATACGTGTGCCCTAAATGGGGACGCGCATTCACATAGTAAATCGGAGTCATTACATAGAAGGGAATCTTGTCTGTCTTGTTTGTCATGCGGGCGCTCATCGCCCGCGCATCCAGATGCGGCGAGGCTGTATTCATCTTAGGGTTCGCGTGCAGCAGCGTCAAACGCAGACAAAAGTAAAAGTGCCATTCCGAGCGAAGCGAAGCATCCAGAGAATGCGGGCTGCATCGACTTTGCCTGCACCTTTTGGATTCTTCGTCACTACGTTCCTCAGAATGACCGCGCTGTACCCCGCTGCTGTTAAACTTCTCATAGACCCATATCTTTTTTCTGCATTGGATCGCGCATGTATCTCACCTACGGCAAGGCTCTGGAATCGGCCATCCAAGAAATTCTGAAGCAGCCGCCTTATCAGATCGACGACATCGCCGCGCTTGCCATCGAGCAGCCGCCCAAAATTGAATACGGCGAGTTTGCCCTGCCCATCGCCTTTGAATTGGCCAAGCGCCTCAAAAAAGCTCCGCGCAAAATCGCCGAAGAACTGGCCGCGCAGCTTCGGGCAAAAAATATCGAAGGTTTCTCCACTTTTGAGATTGCAGGTGCTGGGTACATCAACTGCAAACTGGATCGCTGTACTGCGTCGCGAGACATTGCGTCTGGTAGGGCGAAACGTCCTGTTCCAAAAGCCGCAAGTTCTGGCGTGAATCACATCTTTAATCCATTCATCCTTGTAGAACACACCAGCATCAATCCCAACAAGGCCGCGCACATCGGCCATCTGCGTAACGCCATTCTTGGCGACACGCTGGTGCGCATGATGCGTGTGGGGGCTGACGGCAAAACAAAAAACATCGTCGGCGTGCAGAACTACATTGATAACACCGGCGTGCAGGTGGCAGACATCGTTGTCGCCCTGACGCATCTGGAGGGTATGAACCTCGCAGGAGTCCAGCAGTGGATGGAATCTCTCCGCAAGCGCGGGGAACGCATCGACTTTGTCTGCTGGGATCTCTACGCCCGTGTCTCTCAATGGTATGAGGAAGACCCGGCGCAAAAAGAAGCGCGCAAGAAAATCCGCATGGACACGCTACACGCGCTGGAGCAGGGCGGCAACGAAATCTCTGGGATTGCCGAGCTTGTCTCCACGGCCATCGTCCACCGGCATCTGGAGACGATGGAGCGTCTGGGCATTCAGTATGATTTTCTGCCGCGCGAGAGTGAAGTTCTGCGCCTGCATTTCTGGGATGCGGCCTTTGCGCTGATGAAGAAAACAGGCGTGCTGTACAGAGAAGAAAAAGGAAAAAACGCGGGCTGCTGGGTGATGCGCCGCGCAGGAACTGCTGGCGCAACCGACGACGGTCCCGACGAAGAGGCAAAAATCATTGTTCGCTCCAACAAGGAAAATCCAGATGCGGACGGTCCCGTCACCTACGTCGGCAAAGATATTGCCTATCACTTATGGAAGTTCAACAAGCTCGGCTTGAACTTTAGCCAAAAGAATTTTTATACGTACCCCAATGGCCATGAATGCGACATTTCCTGCCTGCCCGACGAAAAAGATCCCAGCATCGGCCCATCGCACTTTGGCAAAGCAGAAGTCATCTACAACGTGATTGACTCGCGCCAGACCGATCCGCAAAACAATGTAATCGAAGCGCTGCGTGGCATGGGCTTTGCTGAAGAGGCCAAGAACTACCACCATTTTTCTTACGAGATGGTCGCGCTCACTCCGCGCTGTGCCGAAGAGTTGGGCTATGCCCTATCCGACGAGGACAAAGCTCGTCCCTTTATTGAGGTCTCTGGACGCAAAGGCTTCGGCGTGAAGGCCGACGATCTAATTGATCGCATGATTGAAGCCGCACTCGGCGAGGTAACGGCGCGTCACCCCGAACTGGACGACGCAACGCGCACCAACATTGCCACCAAGATCGCCGTGGGCGCGCTGCGCTATTACATGCTGCGCTTCACGCGCAACACAATTATTGCTTTTGACTTTAAGGACGCGCTCAGCTTTGAGGGCGAAACCGGCCCCTACGCGCAGTACGCCGCCGTCCGCGCCGCGAACATTTTTCGCAAGGCAGAACAGAGCAACGACCCCCTATTGCAAAATGCTCAAACTCTTGCAGATGAACAATACTCCAAGGCCATGCAACACATCCTTGGGGAATTAAGTATTGAAGAAACAATCCTTAAAGCTTATTCAAGTTCGCATTGGAACGTAGCGCCTTTTTTCTCCGGCGAAGAGGGTGACAGTATCTGGGAGGTCTGGCTGGCTGCTTCTAAAACCGCCCCGATCATTGACCAGGCGATTCGCACCACAGAACCAGCGTTTCTCGCCAAGTATGTTTTTCAGTTGGCCCAACAGTTTAATAATTTCTATCATCGTCATCACATACTCACCGAGGCTGACCCAGCCCGCAAAGCATTGCTGCTGGCCACGGCTGCCGTGGCGCTGCGCGAACTGACTCGCGCCCTGGGCTGGCTTGGCATCGAAGTTCCCGAAGTGATGTAGCAGCGCCGCAGCCCGCTTCGGTTAGCGATGGGCTGTAGCTTCGTCGGCATACATCCAGGCAATCTGTGGCGCGTAGCGTTCCAGAATGACGCGGCGCTTCAGCTTCATGCTGGGAGTCAACTCTCCGGTCTCCAGCGTCCACTCCTCGGCCACCAGACGCAGGCGCTTCAATGTCTCATAACTGGGCAGCGTTGCATTCACCCGATCGACAATCTCCTGATACGCAGCCACCACTTGAGGATGCTCAATCCACGCCTTGCGAATCTGCGCCGCATTTTGCGCCGAGTTCTGCATCGGAATCCCCTTGGCCTTTACCCAGGCTTCCAGCGCAATAAAATTCGGCGACAGCAACACGGCGGCAAACTTATGCCTGTCACCCACCACGCAGGCATTGCCCACCAGAACATTGGCCTTCAATTGATTTTCGATGGGCTGCGGAGCAATCATCTTGCCGCCAGAGGTCTTAAGTAGCTCCTTTTTTCTGTCAGTGATGAACAGGAACCCGTCGGCATCCATCTGCGCGATGTCTCCGGTTTGAAACCAGCCGTCTGATGTAAATGCCTCCGCCGTCTGCTCCGGCTTGTGCCAATAGCCCGAAAAAATCGACGGCCCACGCGCCAGCAGCTCGCCATCCTCGGCCAGTTTTACTTCCAGATTTGGCAACACCTTGCCCACAGAGCCAACTCGGTAGGCCTGCTGGTTGTTCAGCGCAATGACGGGCGAGGTCTCGGTGAGTCCATAGCCCTCAAAAATACGAGTGCCGATCTGGAGAAACCAGTTGGCCGTATCCAGGCCCAACGGCGCGCCGCCAGAGATAAAATGCGCCACGCGACCTCCAAAGCCTGCGCGGATTTTCTCAAAGGCCAGCCGATTGGCCAGTTTCCAGGCTGGGCTGGATGGAATCTCTCCCTGCATAATTTCCGCGCGATGATTCGCGCCGCGACGCAGCGCCCAGTGGAGCAGGCATTTGCGCAGGGGCGATTCCCCGGCGCGACGCAGCACCTCCTGCCGAATCTTTTCGTAGACACGCGGCACGCCAACAAAAACCGTCGGGCGCACTTCACGCATGGCCACTGGCAACAGATCGAATTGCGGACAATAGGCCAGCGTTGCGCCATAGGAAAATAACGCGTAATCCAAATGTCGGGCCGTGATGTGCGACAACGGCAGAAACGAGAGACAGGAATCCGCCTCGCCCCATCCAAAGAGCGTGGTGGAGTGATTCAGATTGGCCGCAATGTTGCCATGCGTCAGCATGACGCCCTTGCTTTCTCCTGTAGTGCCGGAGGTATAAATAATGGTTGCCAAATCCTCCGGCTGCACGACAGCAACGCGGCGATCAAACTCCGGGTCGCGTTCCAGTCGCGGACCTGTCTCCGCTGCGGATGCTCCCGGCATCAGGTCGCCAAACCAGGTCGCCAGCGGAATCTTTGGCTCGCGATCCATCACCAAGATTTTTTCCACCACGGTGCGGGAACGCGCGGCTGCAACCTTCTCATATTGCTGCGCGCTCGATACCACCACGATCCTCGCGCCGGAGTCGGCCAGCATGGTAGCAATCTGATCCTCCGTCAACGTCGCGTATAGCGGCACATCGACGGCACCCAGCGCAAGCACGGCAAAATCCGTGACGGCCCACTCCCAGCGATTCTCGGCAAGAATAGCCACGCGGTCGCCCTTGCCGATGCCCCAAGCAGCCATCGCCGAGGCCAGCGCGCGCACCCGCTGGTACAACTGCCGCGAGGAGATGCGCTGCCAGGTGCCTGCGCCATCGCGCCAAAGCATGACCGTGGCCTCGCCCCGACTGCTGGCGCAAAAAAAAACATCGTTTAAGGTTGTCAGTTTCAGCATGGTTTTCTTTTGTCTGCGTTTATTTTGATCTCAAGCAAGGTTACGTCCAACCCGGCATGTATCGCCAGTCCAAAGCCAAGAAAATTATGTGCTTGACAATGGCTATGTATATTTATACATTGGAATGTATGTTTATGCGTTGGCGCTTTTCGCCACGCCATTTCTCCATTCCCATCGCAATGCACAGCAACAATGAGACGCAAAGGCCACGCCCAAATGAAAGCCGAACGCCACAATGCGATCCGCACCATTCTGATGGAGACCCCGGTCTTCAATCAGGATGAGCTACGCCGCAATCTGTTGCGCCGCAGCTTCGATGTCACGCAGGCCACGCTGTCGCGCGACATCCACGAGCTACATCTCTACAAAGGGCCGAACGGATACAGCTTTCCCAATGGCGCAGCCGAGGACACCGAGTTGCCTTCTATGGATTCCATGTTCTCCAGCTTTGGTTTGGAGGTTCGTCAGGCGATCAATCAACTGGTGCTGCGCACCACCACGGGAAGCGCGCAGCCCGTGGCGGCGGCGCTCGACCGGGAGCGACTACCGGAGGTTCTAGGCACCATTGCCGGCGATGACACCGTTTTAATTATTTGCCAGGATCAGAAACGAGCCAGCCAATTGCGCCAACGGCTGGAGGAGTTGCTCGAAGCATGACCGGAACGAAATCCATGACCGCAACGAAATCCATGACCGCAACAAAATCCACGGCGATGCAAACCGCCGTGCTGGGTGTCAGCGGCTACGCGGGCGCGGAGCTAGCGCGGCTGCTGCTGCATCATCCCCGCCTGCATGGAACGGCCCCAGTCTTTTTTGGCCGGGAAAGCGCGAACGACGAGAGCATCGCGCTCACCGATCTGCATCCGCAACTGGCCGACAACAACGGCTCCGGGCACGGGTCTGGCAGCCTGCGCGTGGAACCATTTCGCTGGGCGGCGCTGCGGGAGCGGGACATCGACGTTGTGTTTCTGGCCACGCCGCATGAGCAGTCTCGCGCATGGGTGCCCGATCTGCTCTCGCACGGCGTGCGTGTCATTGACCTGAGCGGCGCATGGCGTTTGCAGCAGCCAGAAAATCGTGCCGTCTATAAATTTGAAGATACCGACGCGACCATCGCGGCCACAACGCAGCAGCAGGCCGTCTATGGAATGCCAGAGTTGCATCGCGCCGCGATTAAAGGCGCGAAGATTGTCGCCAATCCTGGCTGCTATTCCACTGCGGCCATTCTTGGGCTGGCCCCACTGGTGCGCTCCGGCTGGGCCGATCTCAACCGTGGCATCATCTGCGACGCGAAATCCGGTGTCTCTGGAGCGGGCAAAGCTCCCACGGCCAAGACGCACTTCATGTATGCGGCAGACAATCTTTCTGCCTACTCCGTCTTCGGGCATCGACACACGGGAGAAATTCTGGAGCAGCTAGATCTGGCTCCGCAGCAGATGACGTTTACGCCACACCTTCTGCCGATTCCGCGCGGCATTTTGGCAACAATTTACGTCACGCTGCGCGAACCCATGCAGGCTTCGGCCATTGCGGAGTGCTATCGCAGTTTTTACAAGGATTCGCCACTGGTGCGCTTCCACGGCGAGCGGCTGCCACAGATTCAGCATGTAGTGCGCACGAATTTCTGCGATATCGGATTTGCTTTAGCGGCAGACAAACAACGGCTCATCGTTGTCTCCTGCTTGGACAACCTACTCAAGGGTGCTGCGGGCCAGGCAGTGCAAAACATGAATTTGCTTTTTGGCTGGCCAGAGCAGGAGGGACTGCTATGAGATACGTCGTCAAAATTGGCGGACGCGCCATTGAAGATGCAGCAACGCTGCTGGCGTGCGCGCAGGCAATTGCGGATATGGCTCGCGATGGCAATCAGGTGGCCGTGGTGCATGGCGGCGGAGCCGCGTTGACGCGCACTCTGGCGCAGATGGGCAAGAAAAGCGAGTTCATCTCCGGCCTACGCATCACCGACGCGGAGACCCGCGATACCGCGCTGATGGTACTGGCAGGCAGCGTCAATAAGCAGCTCGTAGCGGCGATTGGCGCGCGTGGGCAAATGGCGGTTGGCCTTTCTGGCGGCGATGGCATGGTCTTTCGCGCGCGCAAAAAGCGCACCGCGCCCGATCTTGGCTTTGTCGGCGAGATTGCCGCCTCCGATCCTCGCTGGCTGCACGCCGTCTGGCAGATGGGCGGCGTACCCGTCATCTCCAGCATCGCGTTAGGTTTTGACGGCGAGTATTACAACATCAACGCCGATGAAATGGCCGCTGCCTGCGCCGTGGCCTGTCGCGCCGAAACGCTGGTCTTTTTAACCGACGTACCGGGCGTGCGCGGAGCCGATGGCGAAATCATGCGCTGGTTGAGCTTGAAACAGATTCCAGAGCTGACCAGCAACGCCGTCATCAGCGGCGGCATGTTGCCCAAGCTGGGAGCCTGCCGCGAAGCCTTACTGCACGGCGTGCAGCGCGTGCGTATTCTGCCAGCGGACGCAGCAAAAATTCTGCCCGATCTATGTTCATCTCGGATTACCGAGGGCACGGAGGTGATGGTCGCATGAAGCTCGACAAC
>DAHXNK010000109.1 GCA_027365415.1 Acidobacteriaceae bacterium | reverse complement strand
GCGTGCATGGATCGCTACAGAATGAAGATCAATATGTGCTCTCCCTGCGCGATGCTCGGCAGCAGATAGAAGACTCGTCGGCCCGACTCACGTTCTTTGGGCACACGCATATTCAAGGGGGCTTTGCGGTAAATCCCGATGAAGATGGGATCACGCTGGTGCCCACCTACAGCAGTCACGACGAAATGGATCTTTATGAACTCAAGCTACGCAAAGAATCGAAATATCTGATCAACCCTGGTTCGATCGGTCAGCCGCGAGACCGCGACTGGCGCGCCGCATTCGCCCTCTATGACAGCAAGGCGCAGAGCGTCACCTTTGGGCGAGTTCCCTACATGGTGCAGGCGGCGCAGATTCGCATCCAGCGCGCTGGACTGCCGGAGAGCCTGGGAACTCGCCTACGCCTCGGACGCTGAGTGCATCGTGTGAACAAGCTGGCGTATTGAAGGAATGCGGCTACAATCGTGAACGGGACGTTGCTCTCAGCCCATCCGTAATTCCAGAAAAATCAACACGTTTTTTATCCCCTAAGAGGCAGGAGTGGGACTTGATCATGGCTTTCCTATGACCCTTGCTTATATCCACGCCTCTGGCGTCACAAATTCGCACCGCTCGCCGCGCTCGGAAAAATGCCGCTTCCAGCGCTCAAGGAGCATCCGCGTAGCCGCGACGGTATGGTTGCGATTCTGGCCCATGCCGCCGTGTCCGCCATCGTGCAGCAGAACATTTGTTGCCAGCCCGCGCTGTTGATTGCGCTCAAACCCGCGCCAGACATGCGCTGCGACTACCTCTGGCGTGGTCGGCTTCCAGTCGTGGCCCATCGCGTTCCACAACACAGGAGTTAGCCCCAACTCCCGCGCCGCGCGCAGCACATAGGGGCGGCGCGCCCCAAACGGCGGACGAAACCACTGTATTGGCTTGGCGGAAATCGACGCGCCCAGAGCATCTTCCAACGCGGCATTGCCCTCGCGCAGCTCCACCCGCACGCGATGGGCGGAACACAGCAACAGCGCCGGATGCGTCATCGTGTGGTTGCCAATCAGGTGCCCCGCAGCGGCAATGGCGCGGACAAGATCGGGTCGCAGCCGCGCAAAGCGTCCAATCAGAAAAAACGTGGCGCGAATCTCCTGCTCGGCCAGCACCTCCAACAAGCGCGGCGTTGCTGGATCATTCGGGCCGTCGTCATAGGTCAGCGCAATCTGTCGGGGATGGCGCGGCGCGACCACGCAGCGCCCAAATATCTGCGACGTGTGCGACATGCCCGCGTAGGCAGTGGCTCCGGCAGCGGCTAGGGAGGCCACGGCTCCGGCAATCAACAGTTCTTCGGTGTTCAAAAAGGGCAGCGGCATTCGCTTTGAGTCTAGCGCAGGCGCAGCGCCCTCCGCAGGGAGTATCCGACAAGTACCCAGATTCGCTATTGCTTCGCCTTGAACCGAATGCTATCTTTGTATTTCATTCGCCACGTCGAACGTCTTGCCACACCATTAAGGAGCCTTGTATGTCCAAACCTTGGGAGCAACCCCGCTACATTGCCATTGAAGGGCCGATTCGTGCCGGAAAATCTAGCCTGGCCGTGCTGCTGGCTGAACACTTGGGAGCGCAGCGCGTTACTGAGCCGGAGGACAATCCTTTTCTTGACCACTTCTATCGCGGTGAAGTGGGAGCGGCTTTTGCCACGCAGATGTGGTTTCTGCATGCGCGGCAGCGGCAGTTGTGTTCGCTGGAGCTGCCCCCTGCGCCCACTCCGCTCGTTGCCGACTACATCTTCGAGAAGGATAAAATCTTCGCGTCCCTCAATCTGAGCGACGCGGAACTGGCTACCTACAACCGCTACTACCAGCCCTCGGCGCGTCAGGTCGTTGTGCCCGATCTGGTTATTTATCTGCAAGCCTCACCGCGTACCTTGAAGGCGCGACTGCGGCGCAAAGCTCTGCCTGGGGAACGACGCATCACGGACAGCTATCTGGAACAGGTCGCTCAAGCCTACGAACACTATTTCTTCCACTACACGGCCAGCAACCTGCTGGTGGTCAACACCGATGAGTTGGATTTTGTGCAACACCGTTATGACCTGCAATTACTGCTGCGTCGTCTGGGCGAACCTATTCGCGGGACGCAATATTTTTTACCGTTGGGCCTGCACGCCGCCAGCGCCTGAACTCCGAAAAAATGCTTTCCGATGCCCCCATTTGACGCGCAAGAGACACAAACCTATAATTCGAACAGTTTTAAGTAAGCCTGTTGGTGCCGTGGTTTCTTCTCGCGGCTGTATTGCGCGGAAAACAGCGGCGTGCCCCTGAGAATGTATCATCGGCTCCCGACCATATGGAAATTGCCGTTCGCCGCCATTGGGCGGAATTCATTCAGGAACATCAAAGGAGTTTTGAATCTACATGAAGCCCTCGTATCGCGTACTCACTCTGTTGGCAGCAACGCTGGCAACCGGCGCTATGGCGCAAGCCACGCACCACACGGCATCGGCTGGAGCCTCCGCTCCGGCTGTCTCTGTTCCATCCGCGCCTGCACCGGCAGGAGCCGTAAAGATTGGCATCATCGCCTTCCAGCCAGCCGTCGCACAGACCAATGAGGGACAGCGGGATTTTGGCGATATCCAGAAAAAATTTGCCCCGCAGCAGGCCGAGTTGAAGGCCAAGGGCGATGAAATCGACTCGCTCAAAAAGCAGTTGCAGGCGGCTGGATCCAGTTTGAGCCAGGATGATCGCGCCACACGCCTCAAGGTGATCGACGATAAGGAAAAGTCCTTGCAGCGCGCGGCGCAAGACGCACAAGCTGATTTCCAGCAGCAAATGAGTGAGATATATCAGAAGGTCGCGCAGAAGTTCTATCCCGTGTTGCAGGATTACTGCGTGAAGAATGGCTATACGCTGGTTCTGGATATCAGTTCCCAGCAAAGCCCGGTGGTCTACGTCAATCGCTCCTCCGACATCACTCCGGCTGTGATCCAGGCATACAACATTCAATCAGGCGTGCCTGCGCCAGTCAGATCAACCACAGCGCCAACAAGCGCGCCGAGCGCGGCACCTGCCCACTCGAATGACAGCTTGGGAAGCTCGAACTAACTCCCACTATTGGACTTGGAATATAAGGCGAAAGCAGGAACGCTCTTTCGCCTTATATTCCCAACAAAAATAGGCGAGGATTTCCTCTTGCAGCGCAAGAGCGCTCCTGTGGAAAAAACTGTGGAAGAAATCAACTATATTCCCTTGCGCTCGACTGGCGTCGGCCCTGCGCGAGTATGCGCGAGCTAAAAGCATCATAGAAGCTGTTTACGGGCAGTCCCTTCGATTTTTATCCGCCTGCCACACCCCATATTTTCAGGGAAATCCAGCTTTGCCAGCCCAATGGCAACTTTCCACAGACGCATGTAAATTTCCGATGAATCAGCTAGTCTTCGCCGATGCGCAACACGGCCAGAAATGCCTCTTGCGGAATATCAACTTTGCCAATCCGCTTCATTCGCTTTTTGCCTTCTTTTTGCTTGTCCAGCAGCTTGCGTTTGCGGGAGATGTCGCCGCCGTAGCACTTAGCAATGACGTTCTTGCGGATCGCTCCGACCGTCTCCCGCGCAATCACTTTAGCTCCGATAGCGGCCTGGATGGCCACCTCAAACATCTGGCGCGGGATCAATTCTTTCATCTTGGAGACCAATAATCGGCCACGGTCGTAGGCAAAGTCGCGATGCACGATGATCGAAAGCGCATCGACCGGCTCACCAGAGACCAGAATGTCCATCTTGACCATTGGCGATATCCAAGTGTCGGACAGGTGGTAATCCAGCGAAGCGTAGCCGCGTGAGACAGACTTGAGGCGGTCATAAAAGTCGAGCACGATTTCATTCAGCGGCAACTCGTAGGTGAGCATCACGCGGGTCGGGCTGACATACTCAAAGTTTTTCTGCCGACCGCGCTTGTCTTCCACCAGTTTGAGAATGCCGCCAACATACTCTTCGTTGGTCAGAATGGTCGCGATGATGATCGGCTCTTCAATAGTTTCAATCTCCGTGGGAGTGGGCCAGTGCGCCGGATTATCCACTTCCACCACGTTTCCATTGGTGAGCGTGATGCGGTAGCGCACGCCCGGAGCGGTTGTAATCAAATCCAGATTGAACTCGCGCTCCAGCCGCTCCTGAATGATCTCCATGTGCAGCAGTCCAAGAAAACCGCAGCGAAAGCCAAAGCCCAGCGCGACGGAACTCTCCGGCTCAAAAAATAAAGA
>DAHXNK010000108.1 GCA_027365415.1 Acidobacteriaceae bacterium | reverse complement strand
TCTTTTACCTCTATTTCCCCGTACGCTTGGGATACGCTCACCCCTGCGGCCATTCCATAACTTGCAAATTTTAGAAATTCCCTCCGTGCTGTATTCAACTTTTTCTCCCTTGAATAGGTGTCTGCTCATACTATAGTTGGAGCCTTTTGTCAGAAGGCCATGACAAAGGTTGGGAAGTTCTCGCGCACAAAGTTGTGTTTAAGGACGCAATAAGCTACTCTCAGAAATTCACGCGTCAGGGAGCTATTTGCTAATCCGCCACTTTGTCGGATGCTTTGATAGAACTGCTGTAGGATCCGACGTTTCAACATAGTTGGTTCTTATTTATTACTTTAGGTTTCATTGAAAATGGCCGACTCAGTAGTGATGCATATGCGCGTTCGGTTCTATTGGTTATCTGCATTCTGGGCACGAGTCCGAGATAAGCTGCAAAAAATAAGGAACACTTAGAGAAAAAAGATAAATAATATTTCTCTCATTGTGTGCCATCAGACTTTTAGGAAGATCTTCTTACGGTAGAGCAAGAAGGTTGGGACAAAGCACAGCGCAACAAAGGACATGGAATATGCCAATGAAGCCAGGTGGTGGGATGGTATGCCTGCGAAACACTTAAGATATAGATACCAGCTCAAGTTTATTTTAGCTGCGCCTATGTATACAGGAATCTTGGATAGCGTCGTTGCCAGAAGTTCAGAGAATACATAGGCAGTAATTGCATTCATTCCGAAAACAAGCCACACATAGGTCCAACCTTTTTTCCAGTTCTTGATATCGACAGCCCAATAGCAAATCGACAATGCAATCAGGCTGCATCCTGCAGCGAACAGCACGAATGAACTGGTCCAGAGCTTTTTGTTAATGGGGAACCAATGCCCCCACAGCAGTCCCAGCAAGATTCCCAGAATTCCCGCCGCGAGCATACCCACCGCTTTACGCGAAGGACTGCGCTGAGATCGCAGCCACATCCCTGTCAGCATCCCGAGTAGAGTGGTTCCCACGGCGGGCAGTGTGCTCAACAGTCCCTCAGGATCGCGAACGCCCTCGTACAACCGACCGGGAAAAATATGCCGATCGAAATAGGCCACGAGGTTGCGGTTGGGGTCAAGCAGCGGAATGGTCCTGCAGGGGAAGCCATAGCCTGGCACAGGTACCCATCGCATCAGAATCCAATACCCGACCAGCGCCACCACAACGATCACAACCTTGCTGCCCGGGCGCCGATCCAGAAGATACAGAACACTGGCGATCAGGAAGCAAAGAGCAATCCGTTGCAACACTCCATATATCCGCAGAGTACCCAGCGGAAAATAAGGGAAGCCATTGACCACCAGTCCCAACAAGAACAAGATCAAGGCGCGTCGAAAAGTATGGAACAAAAGGGAGGATTTTTTCGTCCCCTTGCTCAAGCGCGACTCAAACGAAAAGACGATGGTAATTCCGACTAAAAATAAAAAGGTGGGAAATACCAAGTCAGTAGGGGTCCATCCATTCCACGCGGAATGCTCAAGCGGCGGATAAGCATAGTTTCTTACCCCGTTGTTGACCAGAATCATGAATGCGATCGTGATTCCCCGGAGTACATCCAAGGAAATCAGGCGATTGGAAGGTAAGACAGAAGATGATCGTGGGTCAATCGCAGTTGCCATGTCAGTCACTCCATCCGATACATAGTAAGGGGCCAGTATGATCACCTGCCAACCGCAGGCACGTTTGAAGCATTCTTCATCTTATGAATCTGAGTGGGTCCTATCGAAACTGTCGCATATTGATATCCAGGGAAAATACGTCACCATGTTCCAACAATTCCTCCCATGTGACCTCACGCCCGAGTCGCCCGGCCATTCGACCCAGCATAGCACTCAGTGCACTTTCTACACCGAGGGCAGCTTGATTGTGGAATTTTCCGGAGACGATGCTTTCGATAAAGCCGCGGTCCTTCTCCCGATCGGCAAGCGCCAGATTGTCCGTAAACGCTCCATTTGCGGCAAATGCGCCTGGAGCGCTACTTTGCTTTGTGGAAGCCGGATCTGACCACGTCCAGGATTGATCCCCGATGATCCGTAGGGGCCCGGAATACGGTGCTTCCGCGATGCCTTGCGAGCCAAATGCGCGGGCTGCAACGTCGAACCATCCGTTGTTGCCGAACTGTGTCGAGTAAAAGCTGACATGCACGTTCTCAGGATACGTAAACGCAACTTGATAGTTGTCCCAGGTGTTTCCGAAGTGAGTCAGGACGTTTCGGCCCCCGGTGGCAACTGCCTTTGTGGGATGGGCTTGAAGTATCCAATTACAAATGTCGATCACATGGATGTCCTGCTCCACGATAATGTCGCCCGACAGGGTACGGTCCCAGAGCCAGTTGCGCAGACGCAGTTCATCCGGCGACATCGGTGGACGCTGCGGGTACGTCGATGCAGGGGCGTTGTAGTGGGCCGAAAGACAGGCGATTTTCCCCAGCGCGCCATTGTGAATGCGCCGGACGATCTCAACATACGGAGGCGCACTCCGGATCTGAAACCCAACGTCCAGGCTCACTCGTCCTTCTGCACGTTTCCCGATTTCCAGTGCCTGCTTGGCCTGTGCCACGTCTACTCCCATTGGCTTTTCGCAGTAGGCGTGTTTGCCCGCGCGGACGACCGCATCGAGATGTTGCACATGGAACCATGGCGGGGTAGAAATTTGTACCGCGTCTACACCATTGGAAGATGCGACTTCCTCGAAAGCATCGTAGCCGCGAAACATCATGTTCCTGTCAACGCCAGCATACCCCAGAGAGCCAGCGAGTTGATCGAAGTGGACTTTCCCTTTTTCCAACTGGTCGGGAAAGAGATCGGCGAGCGCAACAATGCGAGCGCTCGTATTCTTCGCAAACGATGTGGCGACGGAGGTCCCGCGATTGCCGCATCCCAACAGCGCCAAATGCACCGCCGAGTTGGCCTCATATCCAAACACAGTTTTCGGCTTCAATAAAAGCAGACCGGAAGTTACAGCGGTACCAGCAATGAGTTCCCTTCTGTTCATGATCGATGTCTCCTTTATGCCGGATTGTTTTGGACATTGGAAATGATTCTTTCCAGGTACGCCTTTTCTTTTTTCACATCTGCAATTTGCTGGAGGCCGGAAATCTCACGTTCGATAGTGATTGCGCCGGTGTAACCAAATTTACGTAGGCCAGCAAACACCTTTACAAAATCTACGCAGCCGTCGCCAATTGGCACTTCCTGACCAAGCTCCATCGGGTCCGTCGGCCATCGGCCATCCTTTGCGTGGACGCTCTTCACATGTTTTCCAAGAATGCCCACCGCATCCACTGGATTGGCCTTTCCATAGAGAATCAGGTTTGCCGTATCCAGCCCCACCCCCAGGTTTGGCTGGTCCACATCCATGATTGCGCGGGAGAGTGTGGTGGGCGTCTCTTGACCTGTTTCCATCAGAAAATCCTGCCCGTTCGCGGCACAGTGCTTGGCGACCTCGCGGATGGCCAGCACGACCTGCGGATAAAGCGGATCTCTTGGATTTTCTGGAATGAACCCGCAATGCGTCTGCACACGCGGTACCCCCAACATCTTTGCAAAATCGGAGGTCTGCTTCAGAGCGTCGATCCTGACTGCTCGCGTGCTAGGCGGTACCAGCCCGATGGTGGAAGGTCCATCCAGAAAGTTCCACACCAGTCGCCCCGGCCCAACGACTTCGACACTGGTCGCAGTCACATCGTACTTTGCGAGCAGCGCATTTAGTTGCTGCGCCAAGGGCCTGCTGAATTTTCCAATATAGCCATCCAGTGAAAGGAAGCAGTTGGTCAGGCCCAACTCTTTGACGCGAGCGATAGCAGCTTCCGGGTCAAGCGCTGGCTGAATCATCAGACCCAGAGCCATCGGCTTCACTTTGCTCTGCCTCTCTCCAGTCGCAGCAAAAGGTAGGTCCCGCATTCCCAGTCGATTGCTGGAAAGAGAACTGGCCAATGCACCCGCTTCGAATACAGTCGCACTCATCGCTGCCTGTAGAAATGTCCTTCTGTGCACCTTGCACCTCTATGACTGAATGGTTCATATGCAGCCACTTGCTGAAACAGCTGGTGGACTGATTTGCGACGGAAACCGATGAAAACGCTTTGCGGTTTTGTCTTACGATAGTGTCCGTAGATCTCATCTCAGCTTCGCGTCTTGCATGCAGATTGAAAACCTAAGGCTTCAATCTGTATAATATAAATATATGTAGTATATATTACATGTCTACATGGGAAATGGTTTTTTTGTGGCCCCACTT
>DAHXNK010000107.1 GCA_027365415.1 Acidobacteriaceae bacterium | reverse complement strand
CACAAGCTGCGCCAGATTCATGATGAGGCGCAGGTGCGCGGCGACTGGAGGAATGCGAACTGCCAGCAGCGCGTCGCATGCCTTGGCCGAGGCAACCAGATGGCTGACCGGACAGATGCCGCAGATGCGCGCCATGATGCCCGGCATCTCGTAGTACGGACGGCCCTCGCAGAATTTTTCAAAGCCGCGAATCTGCGTGATATGGAAGTAAGCCTCCTGCACCACGCCCGCATCGTCGAGTTGCAGCGTGATCTTGGCATGGCCTTCCAGCCGCGTGACGGGTGCGATCGTAATGGTGCGAGACATGGTTGACTCTCCTTCTATCCAAATCGGGCTACCCGAAATGAGCTACGCTGCTCAGATCTGGCATCCGACCCGCCAGCAGTTCACTCAACACGGTGTAGATGGTGTCTGCCGAAGGTGGGCAGCCGGGGACAAATAAATCGACATGCACATAATCATGTAGAGGCCGAACCCGGCTCAACAGCTTGGGCAACCCGATTTTCGGTACCTGCGCCAGGGTTCCGGTAGGTTCTCCATAGACCCGGCGCAGTACCGCATCGGCGCCAAAAGGATTGCGTAGAGCTGAGACGTTGCCCGTGACAGCGCAGTCTCCGAGAGAAACCAGAATGCGCGTCCGCTCCCGAATCAAGTGGATTTTCTCCAAGTCCTCCTCATTGCCGATTGCGCCCTCGATCAGGGTGATATCCACATGCGGCGGAAAGATTTTTTGATCGACCAGCGGGCAATAAACCAGATCGAATTGCTGGCTCAGATCAATGAGCCGCTCATCCATGTCCAGCAAGGACATGTGGCAGCCGGAGCAGCCGTCCAGCCAAGTCGTCGCGAGCGTTTTCTTTTCGTTCATGGTTCCTCCCGCATGGTGCGGAGATAGGGAAGAAAACTGGGGTCTTTGCAGCACTGTCCGCCAGTGCGGTTCTTTTGGAAAAGAGCGCCAGTGGGGCAGACTTGGACACACTTGCCGCAACTGGTGCAGGTGTCCGACTCTCCCCAGGGTTGATCCAGATCGGTGATGACCCTGGACTGAATGCCGCGACCCATCAAATCCCAAGTGTGCGCGCCTTCAATCTCCGAACAGACGCGGATACAGCGCGTGCAGAGAATACAGCGATTGTGATCCAGCGTGAACCGTTCGTGCGAAATATCGACCGACAAGGAGGGAAACCGATATGGAATTTCAACATGTGTCATGCCCAGAGATGTCGCCAGCGATTGCAGCTCGCAGTGGCGATTGGCCAGGCAGACCGCGCAGACATGATTGCGTTCGGCAAAGAGAAGCTGCAAGGTCATCTGCCGATACGCGGCGATGCGCGGGGAGTTGCAGGTGATCTCCATGCCCTCCTCAACTCGCGTGGTGCAGGCAGGCAACAGACGTCGCGCCCCCTTCACTTCCACCAGACACAATCGGCAGGCTCCAACATCGGACAAGCCTTCGAGATGACAAAGCGTAGGAATAAAGATGTTGTGCTCGCGCGCGGCAGATAGAATTGTTTGCTCTGACCGCGCACTGGCATCCACGCCATCGATGACGAATGTTTTTACTGCTGGAGTGGCGGTCATTGTGCAACCTCTGCAATGGAAGCCGTGCAATCGCAAACCCCGGCGGGACAATGTTTATCCTCGATGTGCGCCAAGTATTCGTTCTTGAAGTATCGAAGCGTGCTCAGCACTGGATTGGGGGCCGTCTGTCCCAGACCGCACAGGCTGGTAGCGCCCACCATGTCACACAGGCGGGTCAGAAGATCGAGTTCGCGATGTGTCGCTGTGCCCTCAGTGATGCGCGTCAGCAGGCCGTACATCTGCGCCGTACCTGCGCGGCAGGGAATACATTTTCCGCAGGATTCCGACATGCAGAACTCCATAAAGAAGCGCGCAACATTGACCATGCAGGAGCTGTCGTCCATGACGATCATGCCGCCCGATCCCATAATGGAACCGGCTTGCATCAACGAGTCGTAATCAACGGGAATGTCGAGTTGCGCCGCTGGAATGCACCCCCCCGAAGGCCCACCAGTCTGGACAGCCTTAAAGGTGTGGCCTTCATCTACGCCCCCCCCGATGTCAAAGATAATCTCGCGCAGCGTCATGCCCATGGGAACTTCAATCAATCCGGTGTTACGCACCTTGCCGCTGAGGGCGAAGACCTTCGTGCCTTTACTCTTGGCCGTTCCCAGAGCGGCGTACCAGGCGCTGCCGCGTCGCAGAATCGGCGGCACGTTGGCATAAGTTTCTACATTGTTGATGAGCGTCGGGCTGCCCCAGAGTCCAGACTCCGCAGGATAGGGAGGGCGTGGATGCGGCGTGCCGCGATGGCCTTCGATGGAGGCGATCAGCGCCGTCTCTTCGCCGCAGACAAAGGCTCCTGCTCCCAGTCGAATCTCCAGATTTAGATTCATGCGCGTGCCGCCAATATCGCTGCCGAGCAGTCCCATCCGTTTGGCCTCGCGGATGGCAATACCCAGCCGCTTGACGGCCAGAGGGTACTCTGCGCGAAGGTAGATGTAGCCCTGCGAAGCTCCAATTGCGTAGGCGGCGAGAATCATGCCTTCGAGGACGCGATGCGGATCGCCTTCCAGCACGCTGCGATCCATGAACGCGCCGGGGTCGCCTTCGTCGGCATTGCAGATGACGTATTTGGGAGCGCCCGCAACACGCGCTACCGTTGCCCACTTCAACCCGGTGGGATAGCCAGCGCCGCCGCGTCCGCGTAATCCGCTGGCGGAGATTTCCTGCACCACCTCCGCCGGAGTCATCTCATTGAGCGCGTGCATCAGTGCGCGATAGCCGCCCGTCGCAATGTATTCCTCGATGCTTTCCGGGTTGATGCGGCCAGAGTTCTCCAACACTACTTTCGTCTGGCGTGTAAAAAATGGGAGCTGGCTGGAGATTGCCAACTTCGCCACAGGCTCTCCCTGCAAGCTGGCAACCAGTTGAGGCGCATCTTCCGGCTGCACGCCTCTATACAGACGGGTGGCATTTTCGTTTGAAGCACTCGCGGCTGGCTCATGGCTGACGACAGGGCCAGCGGAACACAGCCCCATGCAGCCCACTCCACGCACGGCGCAGCGAGCGGCAGACTTTTTCGTTTCTGCTTCCAGCGCGTGCTGCACCGCATCACTGTGCAGAGATAGACAGCCTGCGGCAACACACACGTTGATTCTGTCGCCTGCGGCCTGCTGCTCCTGCTGCACCTTGGCTGTAATCTGGTCGAGTTCTTCTGTCAGCGTCGTCATGGTTTCATCCACGCTTTCAGTTGTGCATCCAATCCATCCACCTTGCTGTAGCTGTGAACCTGCTCGTCAAAGATTGCTACAGGAGCAAAGCTGCACGAGCCGACACAGCGCACGGAGAGTAGCGAGACCTCGCCATCAGGAGTGGTCTCGCCCGCCTGAATGCCGAGTTGTTTCTCGGCATGGCCCATCAGGCGTTCCGCTCCGTTGATGTAGCAGGCGGTGCCAAGGCAGATCTGGCAGGTATGCCGACCCGGCGGGCGAAGCTGGAATAAGTGATAGAAAGTAGCCACGCCATAAGCCTGGCTCGGAGGAATTTGTAGCGAGGCTGCGACGAATCGAATCGCGTCCTTGTCGAGGAAGCCAAAGGACTGTTGCACCGTATGCAGCGTTTCGATCAGCGCATTGCGCGAGTACCCATGTTTGCGCATTGTGCCCTGGACAATCATCCAGCGCTTGTCAGCGGAAGGAAGCGGCGGGCGTGTAAGCGTAGCCATCGTGCGATCTCCACGACTGCGATTCTCTGCGATGACCCACATGGGCGCAGTGCGTTTCATCACGTCCTATGGAGACGATGGATGGCAAGCTCGTGATTCTTATCACTGACGCCTGGATGTCCTCGGCATACGGTTCGGGATGAGGGGTTGTCCATGTGTCTTGCGATTCCTGGCAAAGTGACGAGGATTGTGGAAGAGGATGGTATCCGCATCGGCCAAGTGAAATTTGGCGGGGTGATGCAACCAGTATCGCTGGATTTCACGCCCGATGTCATTGTCGGGGAGTATGTACTGGTGCATGTTGGCTTTGCGATTAGCCGTGTCGATGCGGCAGAAGCTGAGCGTGTTTGGAGCATGTTGGAGGAGATGGAGATGCTGGCAGGGGAGTTGCCTGTGGAAGCTACTAGGCGCGTTCGTCCTCGTCAGGAGCGCACGTGAAATATCTCGATGAATATCGCGACAATAACATTGTGCGCGCGCTGCTGGCGCACATCCAGCGCATCGTAACGCGCCCCTGGGTGCTGATGGAAATCTGTGGCGGGCAGACGCACACCATCATGCGCTATGGATTGCACGAGCTTTTGCCGAAACAG
>DAHXNK010000106.1 GCA_027365415.1 Acidobacteriaceae bacterium | reverse complement strand
GAGGGTTAGCTCGGCTACAGCCACGGCGTTGGCGCCGGGAGTGTTCATCACCACCATGCCGCGTCGCGTGGCAGCCTCGGCATCAATGTTGTCCACGCCGACTCCGGCACGTCCGATCACGCGCAGCTTGGGCGCGGCATCCAGCAGCGCGGCATCCACCTGCACGGCGGAACGAACGACCAGCGCGTCGGCATCGGCCAGTTCTGCGGCCAGATCCTTGGTGATCTGGTCATGCGTAACCACTTGCCAGCCGGGTTCGCTGGCAAAGACGGCCACGGTAGCAGGGGAGACCTTTTCGGCAAGAACAATTTTCATTTTCGCGTTCCTTTACGGTTCTTTGGCTAAAAGCTACAAGCTAACAGCGAATAGCTATTTGGAGAGTTCCTTCGTGCGCGCTGACAAGACCTGCTGCGCTGCGCCCAGTGCTGCGCCCAGCTTGAAGCCCGCTACCTTCAGCGTGTCGGCGGAGACCTGTTCCAGCGCGCCAATCACCGCCAGCGTATCCAGTGGATCGAAGTAGCCCAGATGCGCTACGCGGAAGATATGGCCCTTCATCTCGCCCTGTCCGTTGGTCAGCGTTGCGGCAAAGCGCGTCTTCATCTCCTTGACGATGACACCGGAGTCCACGCCTTCTGGCGGCAGAATCGCCGTGACCGCAGCCGCAGGCGCATCGGGGGCAAAGAGGCGCAATCCCATCGCAGGTAGCGCCGCGCGCAGCATGGCCGCGCAGGTCTCGGCATTGTCGATCAGCATGTCGCGACCGATGGCTAGATCGCCACCAGCTTGGCCGGCAATGTAGTCAAAAGCTGCGCCCAGCGCAGCAATCAACGCCACGGCAGGCGTGTAGGCTGATTCGCCATTGGCGGCAGATTTACGCTCGCGGCGCAGGTCAAAGTAGTAACGCGGATTTTTCGTCGTCTCCATGCGCTGCCATGCCCGCTCGCTGACCGACAGATACGCCAGTCCCGGCGGAATCATCACAGCTTTTTGCGAGCCGCCGATGACGACATCCAATCCCCATTCGTCAATCTTCAGGTGCGTGGTGCCCAGTCCGGTAATGGCATCCACGACCAACAGGGCCTCGCTCTTTGCCGAACGCAGTAATGCGGCTACGGCGGAGACATCGTGGCGCACGCCGGTGGAGGTCTCCGTCGCCTGCATGTAGATAGCGCGGGTATCGGGCTTGAGCGCGGCGCGCACGGCTTCTATTGAGAAAGTTTGGCCGTAGGGGGCGCTCACCACATCCACCTGGCAGCCAAAGACCTTGGTTAGCGCCGTCCAGCGCTCGCCAAACTTGCCAGCGGTCAGCACCAGCACGCGGTCGCCCGGCGAGGTCAAATTGGAGACCGAGGCCTCCATTGCGCCGGTGCCAGAGGCGGCCATCAGGATCACATCGTTCTTGGAGCCAATGAAGGCGCGCAACTGGCCGAGTACGCGCTGGTACATCGCGCGAAACTCCGGCGTGCGATGGTGAATGTCCGCAGCGGCCATAGCGAACTGCGCGGCGGGCAACAAAGGCGTAGGTCCGGGAGTGAAGAGACGTGTTTTATGAAACATGCTTCTATTCTAAAGGGAGTGGGTCATGCGCGTCGCCTTCTATACTAAAGGGATGGTCTGGGATCATGAAGGGGGAAACGAATGACGCTGGTCGAACGTGTGCATCAGGATATGGTTGTCGCCATGAAGGCGCGGGAAGAGGCGCGGCTTTCCACGCTGCGCATGATTAAGACGGCGCTGAAGAATAAAGAGATTGAAAAGCGCGCCCCGCTCACCGATGCCGAGGCCGTGCAGATCCTAGCTACGCAGATCAAGCAGCGGCGCGAGTCGATGGAGCAGTTCACCAAGGGCAATCGCCCAGAGCTGGCCGCCAAAGAGGCTGCCGAAATTCCTATCATCGAGCACTACATGCCCAAAGTGGCGGATGAGGCACAGATTCACGCACTGGTGCAGGCTGTCATTGCGGAGATCACTGCCTCCAGCGCTAAACCGACCGCCAAAGAGATGGGCAGCGTGATGAAGGCCGTGCAGTCGCGCCTGCAGGCCGAAGACCTTCGCGCCGACGGCAAACTGGTCAGCGAAATCGTTCGCGCCGCACTGGCGTAGCCAAGTGTGAGATCAAGAGCCTGCATCAGAGAAGATGTACGTGGAATGAGCGGACTTGCTCATCCCACACTTCGCAAAAACCGCGAAGAATGGGGTGCCCGGATGAAACCCCGGTTGATGCCCCCTGCGACGAAAAGCGCAACATTCCTCCCCTGCTTATGCTGTTGGCATAATTTTTGAACCTTGGACATACGGGATATATAATAAGAGTTATATGGTGAGGGAGCATGCTCGCATTTAAGGTTACGACCGTTGGCTCATCGGCTGGGTTCATTCTGACCAAGGAGGCCATGTCTCGCTTGAAGGTAAAAAAGGGGGACACGGTATTCCTGACAGAAGCTCCCGATGGCAGTTATCGTCTTACGCCGTACAACCCTGATTTTGAACGTCAGATGCACTTGGCGGAAGAGATCATGCAGGAAGATAGAGAAATCCTGCGGGCGCTGGCAAAATGAAGCGATGGCGATGGCTGAGGCTGGATGTCCTCTATGCCGTGCATGATCGACAGTTGGCAGAGCATGGCGGGCTGGAGGGCGTGCGCGATGCAAACGCATTGGAGTCAGCAATGGCGCGTCCGCAACATCAGGCAGCGTATGGCAAGCCGGATGCTGCATCGCTGGCAGCGGCATATGCTTACGGACTCGCCCGCAATTACGGTTTTGTCGATGGCAACAAACGCACAGCTTGGGTCATGGCGCGTCTGTTTCTTGCGAATCATGGACATAGATTGCAATTCGATCCGTTGGATGCCATTCGCATGGTCGAGGCTGTCGCAGCGGACGCGCTTACAGAAGAGCAAATCGCCGCATGGTTCCGCCAGCGGATGCAGAAATTATCTTGATGCTGGTGCCGAAAACGAGTGCCCCAAGTCTCGATTTTGAGATCTGAGATTATGGTCGCATTGAAATTTTCACCCTCTTCCGCCCCCCAGTTAGAATCAAAGTAGTATGCCAGCCCCAACTAACAACCCCGCCGTAGTAGCGTCCGTATCTTCCGCAGATAATTTACTCGCGTCCGAAATCCCTGCGCAGGAAATTCGCTACAACCCCGCTGAGATTGAACCGCGCTGGCAGGTGGCATGGGCCACGCAGTCCGATCTCTATGCCGCCGAGTCGCCCGCTTGCGGCAAGCCCAAGTATTACGTGCTGGAGATGTTGCCCTATCCCTCCGGCCAGTTGCACATGGGCCATGTGCGCAACTACGCCATCGGCGATGCGCTGGCGCGGCACCAATGGATGCGCGGATACAACGTGCTGCATCCGATGGGCTGGGATGCCTTTGGTCTGCCTGCGGAGAATGCCGCGCTCAAAAACAATACGCCGCCACGCGAGTGGACGCTCTCCAACATTGCCGCCATGCGTCGCCAGATGGCACGCCTCGGCCTCAGCTATGACTGGCAACGCGAAGTCACCACCTGCCTGCCGGAGTATTACCGATGGAACCAATGGTTTTTTCTGAAGCTCTACGAGCGCGGCCTAGCCTATCGTAAAAAGAGCAAAGTCAACTGGTGCTCGGAGTGCGCGACGGTTCTCGCCAATGAGCAGGTTGTCGATGGCTGCTGCTGGCGGCATGAGGAAACGCCCGTCCAGCAGCGCGATCTGGAGCAGTGGTTTTTGCGCACCACGCGCTACGCCGACGAGTTGCATCGCGATCTGGAGCAGCTTGATGGCTGGCCGGAAAAAGTTCGCACCATGCAGCGCAACTGGATTGGCCGCAGCGAAGGCGCGCTGGTCGATTTTGAAGTGCAGCGCAAGGAAGAACTTGCGTCCAGCGATGCGCCGATGACACTCGGCCTGATTGAGCGGATGAGCGAAGGCGCGCCCGGAAAAATTACGGTCTTTACCACACGCATCGACACCATCTATGGGGCAACCTCGCTCCAGTTGGCGCCGGAGCATCCGCTGGTGGCGCAGTTCGCCGAACGCGACAGTGCGCTGGCGCATCAGGTACAGAGAATGGTCGAACAGCAAAAATCGGCCCGCGAAAAAGATGCTTTCGGAACACTGGAAAAGGTCGGCATCTTTACTGGTCAATACGCTACCAATCCTTTCAATGGCGAATTGCTGCCGATTTGGATAGCGAATTATGTATTGATGGAATACGGTACGGGAGCCATCATGTCCGTGCCCGCGCACGACGCGCGCGATTACGAGTTCGCGCAGAAGTACAAACTTGATGTCAAAATTGTCGTGCTGCCGCGCCGCGTGGAATCGACGAGCGAAGGCACAAATGCCGAGCCGCTCTTGCCATATACGGAAGAAGATAGCTTGCTTATCAACTCCGGCCCGTTTGACGCGATGGGCTGCGAAGAGGCGCAGCGGGCGATGACGGCCCACGCTGCGGAAAAAGGCTTTGGCAAATCGAAGATCACCTATCGCTTGAAAGACTGGGGCATCAGCCGCCAGCGGTATTGGGGCACGCCCATTCCCA
>DAHXNK010000105.1 GCA_027365415.1 Acidobacteriaceae bacterium | reverse complement strand
GCTGCTCTGCCTGCGCATGGGCCTCGACATCTGGGAGATCATCGACGCGGCGGCGACCAAGCCGTTTGGCTTTCAAGCGTTCTATCCGGGGCCAGGGCTGGGCGGCCATTGCATTCCCATCGATCCGTTTTATCTAAGCTGGAAGGCCAAGGAGTACGACTTCTCCACGCGCTTTATCGAGCTGGCCGGCGAGGTGAATGAGGCCATGCCCTATCATGTGCTCCAGTCGGTGATGAGCGCGTTGAATCGGGAGCGCAAATCACTGCGTGGGTCGAAGGTACTGGTGCTCGGCGTGGCGTACAAAAAGGACGTGGACGATCTGCGCGAATCGCCCGCGCTCACCATCATCGAGATGCTGCAACACGAAGGCGCTGCGGTCAGTTATAACGATCCGTTCTTCGCTCATGTGGGCCACGGACGCCGCTACAGCCTGAATATGGACTCGATGCCGCTGAATCGCGTGCCGGAGTTTGACTGCGTGCTGATCGTGACCGATCACACGGCGTATGACTACAAAAAGATCGTCGCCGAAGCGCAATTGGTGGTGGATTCGCGCAATGCCACGCGCGGTATTGATTCGCCAAAGATCGTGCGCTGCTAGATATCTGTTATGAACTTCATACGTGCAGTTGATTTTCGCGCTGTTTCGCCGATTCTCTTCAGTCTGTTGTTTTGGCTAGCGCCCGCACTCCCGGCTGCCTCACGCGGGGCACGGGTGTCCCCACAAGCCAAGCTGGAGCGCCAGATCGACGCGCTGCTCGCCTCTCCAGAAGCGGCGCAGGTGCATTGGGGCATCTCTGTCACCACGCTGGATGGTCGCGGGGTGTACGCCAAAAACGACGCGCAACTTTTCGCGCCTGCCTCCGATGCCAAGCTGTGTACTACGGCGGCGGCGTTGGCTTTGCTGGGGCCAACGGCAACCACTGCGACGCGCATTCTGGCCAGTCAACCTATGGATACGGCTGGAGTCCTGCACGGCGACCTGATCTTGCAGGGAAATGGCGATGCCAGCCTCTCCGGGCGCGTGTACCCATACCATCTTCATACCGAGCGGTCAGATGTTCCCCTGGCGACACTCGAAGCGCTGGCCGATCAAGTGGCGCAGCGCGGTCTGCGGTCGGTTGAGGGCAACATCATCGGCGACGATACGGCCTTTCCCTTTGAGCGCTACGGTTCCGGCTGGGTCTGGGATGATCTGGAGTGGGGCTATGGCGCGCCCATCTCCGCGTTGACGGTGAATGACAATGTTGTGTATCTGAATGTGTTTCCCGGAGCGCAGCCGGGCGATCCGGTCACCGCGCTCTGGAATCCAGATACGGCCTACTACACGGTCGAAAACACGGCGCGAACTGCCACGGCAGGGGCGCAGCCCTCGCTCGGCGTGGATCGCCAACCGGAGTCGAAGAGTGTGCGAATTTTTGGAACGGTGCCTGCGGAAAGTACGGGCGTGCATCTGGCGCTGGCTATCAAAGACCCGGCGGAGTTTGCTGCCCTTGCGTTTCGGCAAATGCTGGCGCAGCGCGGCGTGCAGGTAACGGGCGATGCCGTGGCGCGGCATCGCTGGTCGATCGACACCTCCCACTTTGAAGCCGAACAACGCGTTCCCGTAGCGCTGCCGAAGACTCCGCCTGTGGCCGCGCCTCTGGCCCCAGCCAATGCAGCGGGAACTGTACTTGCGACGCATTCCTCCGTCCCGCTGCTGGAAGACATCACCGTCACCAACAAGGCCAGCCAGAATCTCCACGCGGAGTTGATGCTGCGCCTGCTGGGCAAGCAGTATGGCACAGATGGATCGCTGGCTCAGGGAACGCGCGTCATTCGGCAATTTTTAATCAACGCTGGCGTGTCCCCGGAGGATTTCTTTTTCTACGATGGCTCCGGCATGTCCACGCAGGATGTCGTTACGCCGCGTGCGCTGACGCAGTTGCTCCGCTATGCCGCAGCGCAGCCCTGGGGCGCGGAGTTTCGCGGCACGCTGCCGGTGGGCGGCGTGGATGGATCCCTGGCCGGGCGCTTCTTTCATCGCCCGCTGCAAGGACACATCTTTGCCAAAACCGGGACGCTTCGGGAGGTGAACAGTCTGAGCGGCTATGTGGTGGCGCGCAGTGGTCGGATGCTCGTATTTTCGATTCTCTGTAACGCGCATCGCCCCAATGTGGTGGATACCACGCAAACCATTGACGCAATCGTAGCCGCCATCGCCGCCGCGAATTAGAATATATCCGCGCCCTGTACGATGAGCAGTGCATCCAATATCTTCGCGGGCTTTCCGCAAGAAAAAGGATCGCGAACTTTTCGCAAGGAGAAAATTCATGTCCCAACCTAAACCACAGACCTACGCCAACCACGCCCGCATCGATCCGGCCTTCCACTATTTCTTGTTGCCAGTGTTGCTCATTACCTGGATTGCAACGATGGTGCATCTGGCACGGCATCCACATCTGGGCAGCGCTTGGCATGTAGTGTTAGCCTTTGCCTTGATTCTTGTCGCCTTAAAGTCGCGCATGTATGCCCTCCAGTCGCAGGATCGCGTGATTCGCCTGGAAGAGCGGATGCGTCTCTCCATGCTGTTGCAGGAGCCGCTGCGCGCTCGCATCGGGGATCTGACGGAGCGCCAGTTGATCGGATTACGCTTTGCTTCCGACGCAGAGATTCCCGCGCTGGTCGCGCGCGCGTTGAGCGAGAAGCTGACGCAGAAACAGATCAAGCAGGCCATTCAGAACTGGCGTCCCGATCATTTCCGTGTATAGAAAAACGAGCAGAATCTTTGCTCTGTAGCCCAGGCTCGGCCCAAGTCTCAGAAAATCGAGACCGGAGACACCTGACATCCCAAGTCTCAAAAGCGGAACCCAACGCACCCAGCGAACAATCTTCCCTTGGCAAATGCGTTGGCAAGCAAGAGAATCAAAACTAGAGAGCCGAACCTTGCAACGACCTGTCGTATCGCTTTTGTTCATGACTGGCATGGCCATGATTTTTCTCTCTGGCTGCCATCCGTTGCCGCCGTCCAAGCCGCTCGACCAGTTGACGCCGACGGAGATGCAGGGCCACGCCATCTTTCAGGCCAACTGCGCCCGCTGCCACTACGCCAACAGCACTTGGTCGCTGCATGGACCGGGTCTGCGGGCGCTCTACAAACAGCCATATCTTCCCAGTGGCGCGCCTGCCAACGATGATCGCGTCCGTTCCGTTATTGAACATGGCCGCAACATGATGCCCGCTTTTGGCAATACCTTCGACGACCGACAGATGCAGGCGCTGTTAGCCTATCTGCATACGTTATGACGGGAGAAAAAATGACAGACCGGGACGAAGCAAATTTGAACGCGACCGGCGCGAACCTTCCCGACGCGAACTCTCTTGACGCAAACGGCAACACTCCCAAGCCAACCGGAAGCCTGCCCGGCATTGCGGCCATCTCGGTCTGGCTGCTGCTGGAAGCGCTGATTGGTGTGGCAGGCGTGTTCAAAGGACAATTTACCGGCCACTCCACGCGTATAGCCGTGCTGGCGATTGCAACGTTGCTCGCCATAGCCAGTCTGGGACTGATGCAACTCAAACGCTGGGGCTGGGCGCTGGCACTGGGCGCGGCTTTTCTCTCCAGCACCTATGGTTTGTACAGCATCGTGCGCTTTCACCAGTCGCAATACTGGGTGCTGACGCTGGTCAATTTTGTTTTCTTCTTTTATCTAATCCGCCCAGAGATTCTGCGGCGGCTACGGTAAACATCTGGCGATACATGCAGGCGATTCCTATCTTGGGAGAATGAACATGGAACGCAATCAGGAACGGATTCAGGCACACCGGGTATTTTTCGCCAGCCTGATAACGGCCAGCGCGGGCATCTCTCCCGGCAGCGCGCTGGAGGCGGCGCTAGCGTCTACACCGCGAGAAAAGTTCGTTGGCCCATCTCCGTGGAAGGTTTTTACTCCCATCGGCTACATTGAAATTCCTTCAGAAGATCCGGCATTTTTGTATCAGGATGTGGTGGTCTCTCTCGGCAGCGAAGGGCCGCTGAACAATGGGCAGCCTGTTTTGCACGCCTACTGTCTGGCCGCGCTGGCTCCAAAGAAAGGCGAACGGGTCGTCCACATTGGCGCGGGCACAGGCTACTACACAACGTTGCTGGCAAAGTTGGTTGGCAAAACGGGAACCGTGGATGCGTATGAGATTAGCCCTGATCTTGCGCAACGCGCAAGCAGCAATCTGGCCGAGTTCCCCCAGGTTACGATGCATTCCAGGTCTGGTTCCGAAGGGCCGCTTCCAGAATGCGATGTGCTCTATGTGAATGCGGGCGCGAGCGCGCCTCTGGCCCTTTGGCTGGACGCGCTGCGTCCAATGGGGCGGCTCTTGTTTCCTTTGGCTCCTGCGGAGGGAGTGGGGGCCATGCTGCTCATCAAGAAACAGGAAAATGGCGCGTATGCTGCGGAGTTTCTGGTGCAAGCTCGTTTCGTTCCCTGCATCGGGGCGCAGGACGAGGCCACCGCACAACGGCTAATCGAAGCCTTTCGCAACAGTAATTGGAGTAAGGTAAAGTCGCTGCATCGCGGCCATGCTGCGGCGCATGAGAAGGCATCGGGGGGTAGCTGCTGGTTCCAGGGGCAGGACTGGTGGCTGTCCACAAACTGAAAGCAGCCCCTTCGAATTACACATCGCTGCGCCAAGAAAAAAAATAAACCGGGAAACGCTCCCCCACCGATAGCAAACTCGCTTCGATGAGAGTCGCGCCCTCCCGGTTTCAACCTCCAGCGAATCAATCCAATCTAGTAGGTGTACTTATCGG
>DAHXNK010000104.1 GCA_027365415.1 Acidobacteriaceae bacterium | reverse complement strand
ATAAATTCGGTGCCTTCGCCCACTTTCGATTCTACCGTGACCGACCCATTGTGCAGTTGCAGAATGCGGTAGGTCATCGCCAATCCGATGCCCGTGCCGTCATGTTTGGTGGTGAAATACAGGTTGAAAATTCGATCCTGAATTTCCTTTGGGATGCCGCATCCCTGATCGCGAATGTGAATAGCCGCATTGCGACCCTCCTGCCGCAACTCCACGTTCAACGCTCCTCCAGTGGACATGGCCTGCGCCCCATTCAGGACAACATTCAGCAGCGCCTGGCGCATCAGATCCGCATCGACGCGGGCATAAATGGACTGGAGGGGAAGGACGCTGATGATCCGAACGTTGCGTTGCTCCAACTCCGGCGACGCCAGCGCCAGCACGGAAGAGACGATGTCCCCCACGTCCTGCACTGCTAGCGCCAGATCAACCGGGCGGGAGAAGTCCACCAGCGTTTGCACCACGCGATCCAGCCTGCGGATTTCCCCCTGAATAATCTCCAGATGGCGTTCCGCGCCCGGCTCGCTGCGATCTAGTTTGCCGCGCAGCAATTCCAGATGCACAACGATGGCATTGATCGGGTTCTTTACCTCATGCCCCACGCCGGAGGTGAGTCGTCCGATATCGGCAAGTCGGCGGGAGATTTCCAATTCGCTCTCAATTTGCTTTCTTGACTCGCTGTCATGCAGTGTGAGCAGGGCACCCAATGTTTCTGCCGGATCGTCGCCTATGCCTCCATGAATGAAATCCAGCGAGACCTGCACGGGTCGTCCAGATTCGTTCTCCACCTCCTGTTGCAGCAGCGGAATGCGCGCATTGAACGAGCGTCGCACCATCTGGCCCAATGCGGTTTGTCGATCGAAAATTTCATGCAGCTCCATGCCAAGAATTTGTTTCCGCTGCAAGCCAAGAAAGCGCTGGGCCGAGTCGCTGACCATGACGGCGCGCGCATCGCGGGTAAACAGCATGATGCCATCCTGGAGGTTCTCCATCACCTGATTCAGGTTGGATTGCAGCGCGGTGAAGACCTCCTCCACGCTGCGCATACGCTGGCCGATGCGTTCAATCTTACTGGAGACCTGGGAGATTTCATCTCTGGGCGACGGCAGCAATTCCGGTTCGCTTGCCGTGCCCGGAGCGTGCAGCATGAATTGATCGAGTCGATCGCTGATGACTTGCAGCGGACGCAGCGCCATGTTGGAAAGCAGGGCCGCCAGCACGATGGAGACGACCAGCGCCAGCAAAATAATCGCCAGTTCCAGCTTGAGCCAGGGAGCCAGCTCGCTGCGTAGAAACGTGGTGCGCACGCCGACGCGAATAGTTAGAAAGCGCTCGCCATTGCGGTTCAGCGACAGGTCGATATCGTAAACCTTCGGCGGGCCAAAGACCGTCTGAAATTGCTGCCACGAGTGCGCGGCTTGGAGTTGCTGAAAGATAGGGCGGATTGGCACGGCCTGATTTTGGAGTGTGGGATCGGTGCTGACCAGCGATGTATTGTCCGCGTCTGCAACGGTAACGTCATAGATTGTGGGAGAGTAGCGAATCACGGATTGGAGAACCTGTTGCAGCGTTCGATCCGTTTGCAGGACGGTCACCATCGCGGCGCGCAGGGCGGTCGGGTTGTTGGCGGCCTTCGGGTAATGCGCCATTCCTGTTTCCAGTGCGCTGCGCGTAGCCAGCAAAATCTGATGCGCGATGATGTCGTTGTGCAGGTAGGTCTGGTCGATGCGCTCTGAAAGAAGTTGGGACAAATAGAGTCCAGAAAGCGTCACGGTGACGGCAAAGACCATCGCCGTCACCGTACACACCAACTTGATTCGCAATCGCATGGTTGCCTCGCAGTCAGGCGGCAGGATCGCGCCTGGAGAGTGGTCTTTGATTGTAATGGCGGAATTGGCTAGGAAGAAATTTCCACGGCGCCATACTCCTTCAATTTATTGTGGAGGGTTTTCAGGCTGATGCCGAGTATCTCCGCCGCGCGTGTCTTGTTGTTTCCGGTAGATTCCAGCGTCTTGCGGATCAAGAGTCGCTCCGCTTCTCCCACCGTTGTTCCCACGGAGACTGAGATGTGGTCGGAGTCGTTTCGCGCTGACTGCCGCAAGGGCGCGCCAAATCCAAGCGGAAGATGCGCCCGATGGAGGTCGCCTTCGCCGCACAAAATAACGGCGCGCTCCAGCGTGTTGCGAAGTTCTCGCACATTGCCGGGCCAGTCGTAGGACTGAAAAATTTCTAAAACCTCGTGGTCGATGCCTTGAACTGACCGTCCGTGACGGGTATTCATATCCCGCGTCATGGCCTCGGCGAGCAGGGGAATGTCCTCCTTGTGCTGGCGCAGGGGCGGCATGTGGATGTTGAAGACATTCAGGCGATAGTAGAGGTCGTTGCGGAGTTGGCCCGCTGCGATGGCCTGCTGCGGCATTTTATTGGTGGCGGCCAGCACGCGCACGTCAATGGCGGTCTCCACTTTGCTGCCTAGGCGACGCAGACGGTGATCCTCCAGCACGCGCAGCAGCTTGGCCTGCGTGCCAATGGGCATTTCTCCAATCTCGTCCAGCAGCAGCGTGCCTTCTTCGGCCAGCTCGAAGCATCCGGCGCGGCGCTCCACTGCTCCAGTGAAAGCACCTTTTTCGTGGCCAAAAATCTCGCTCTCAATCAGCGTCTCTGGAATGGCGGCGCAGTTGGCGGCAACGAAGGGCTTGGCCGCTCTGGGACTCAACTGGTGCAGTGTGCGCGCTACGATTTCCTTGCCCGTGCCGCTCTCGCCAGTAATCAGGACGGAAACGTTGCTGGAGGCAATTTGCTCGATCAGAACAAAAATCTCCTGCATGATTTTGGATTTGCCCACCAGCGATCCCAGAACGCCAGTGTCGCGCAGACAGCGGCGCGCGACTTCCAATTCGAGTTCCGTCTCCTGCTGGCGGCAGGCGTTGGAGAGAATCGCGCGCAGGCGATGCGGATCAATCGGTTTCTGGATGTAGTCATACGCGCCGCGCCGCATGGATTCGACGGCGCTGTCGACGGTGCCCTGCGCGGTGAGCATAATGACAGCCAGCTTCGAGGGCTGCCCCTGTAGCTGCGCCAGTAGTTGCAACCCATCCATGCGCGGCATCTTCAGGTCGGAGAGCAGGATCGAAGGCTGAAAGCTCTGGATGCGCTCCAGCGCCTCCACGCCATCCTCGGCTGTCTCTGTGCGATAACCCCAGCCAGAGATCAGCTCGGCCAGTCCCAGCCGGGCGTGCAATTCATCTTCGACGATTAGAACTTTCCGCGCTGCGCTCATATCGACTACCTTCTAGCCTAATTCTTTTTCATGTGGTTGATGCAGTCCCCCTTGCGATGGGCCGCAGGTGGCGCATTTCCAGAAACTATTTCTTTAGATGCAAACGATACGGTAGCGTGCTTCACAACCCAGCGCTTTGTGTTGAACGGGGAAGAATCTTGAACGAATACGACAAGGCTGCTCTTATCTTTGCGAGTCTTGTAGTCTTGTGCTGTTTTTTGTTGCCATTGAACCGCTTCTGCCCTTCCGTGTATTGACGATCTCTGTTTCCCGATGAAGCGCCTCCGATGTATTCTGGCACTGCATGGATATTGAGATTTCCATTCACGATCTGGCGGGCCATTTTCAGGCAACCAAGTCTGCCTCGCCGGATGCCGCGTCTCTGGGCAGTCAGAGTTACTACCTGCTGGATGTACGCGAAGTGTGGGAGGTGGAGATTTGCGCGCTTCCGAGCCATCGGCATATTCCGATGGGGGAACTGCCCGCCCGCGCGCAGCAGGAGCTTGATCCAGAGGCGCACATCATTGTGGTCTGCCATCATGGCCGACGCTCGCTTATCGTAGCGCGCTGGCTGCGGGAGCAGGGCTTTGAGCGGGTACAGTCTCTTGCTGGCGGCCTGGAGGCCTGGGCCTGCGAGATTGATCCCACCATGCCACGCTATTGAGCAATTCTTCAAAAGGAATCTTGACGATGTCCATTTCTGCCATTCAGTTTGCGCAACAAAATCGGGCGCGTTTTCTGGACGAATTAAAAGACCTGCTGCGAATTCCTTCTATCTCCACACTGCCGGAGCACGGCGAGGATGTTCGCCGCGCAGCGGAGTTTCTTGCCAGCGAGTTGCGTCGCATCGGCATGGAAAGCGTCCAGATTATTGCGACCGCAGGGCATCCGCTGGTCTATGCTGATTGGCTCCACGCTCCCGGAAAGCCAACCTGTCTCTGCTACGGGCATTATGACGTGCAGCCGCCCGATCCTCTGGAAGAATGGCTTAGCCCGCCCTTTGAGCCAACCGAGCGCGGCGGCAATTTGTATGCTCGCGGAGCCGTCGATGACAAAGGCCAGATGTATATCCACATCAAGGCGCTGGAAAGCCTGATGCAGGCGCATGGCGGCAAGCTGCCGGTGAATGTCCGCGTTCTTATCGAAGGCGAAGAGGAGGTAGGTGGGGAGGGAATTGCCGCCTACCTGCGCCAGTATCCAGAGCGCCTCCAATCCGATTTTGCGTTGGTCTCCGATACGGAGATGTTCGCGCCCGGCCTGCCGACGCTCTGCGTGGGGCTGCGCGGCATGATCTATACCGAGATCGAAGCGCGGGGAGCAAAGAGTGATCTGCACTCCGGCATGTACGGCGGCGCGGCCCCCAATCCGTTTATGGCGCTCTGCCAGATGCTCGCGCAGTTGAAGGACGCGCATGGGCGCATTTTGATTCCAGAATTTTACGACGGCCTTGTCGCGCCATCGCTTGCGGAATTGGAGACATGGAAGACGCTGCCTTTCGACGAGCAGCAATTTCTGGCGCATGAAATCGGCGCGACCGCGCTGACCGGAGAGTCAGAGTACAGCGTGCTGGAACGCTTGTGGGCGCGGCCTACGCTGGAGATTCATGGGATGCCCGGCGG
>DAHXNK010000103.1 GCA_027365415.1 Acidobacteriaceae bacterium | reverse complement strand
GTTAAATCGGAGAGCAACCGCCCGGTTCCCTTGCATTTTGCGGCGAAGCAGGATGTGGTTCTCGACATCAGCGTGTCGAAGGTTCCGAAGTTCATGATTTCGTACATCCAGAACAAGGTGACGAATCCCACCTCTGTAACGCCGGCAGCGCGTATGCCGCAATTTCACATGAGCCAGGCTGATGCGGAGGATGTAGCGACGGCGCTGCTCAGCATGACGGGGATTCCCCCGACCAACAGCGCGGGAAACTCCACCATTGTTCCGCATCCGCATCCAGAGTTTCATCCCGATGGCCCCTTTGGAGCGCTTTACCAGCGTTACAAGTGCTACGTCTGCCACTCGTTCAACGGTTATGGTGGAACGCTGGCACCGGAGCTTTCCTATGAGGGCAGTCGGTCGCAGCGCGATTGGCTGGTTCAATTTTTGAAAAATCCGCAGACCTTGCGTCCAACGCTTACCTCGCGTATGCCAGAGTTTAATATGCCGGACAAGGACGCGGCGACCATTGCTGATTACATCTCGGCATCTCTACGCAAGCCGGGTATCAATCCCGACGCAGTCGATCCGCAGAGTTTTACCCCGCAGATGGCGGTCAAGGGACAGCAACTCTACAACGTGAAATATCAGTGCCAGTCGTGTCACACCATCGGAGCGTCAGGGGGCTATGTGGGGCCGAGTCTGAACAATGTCGGCAACTGGTTGAATGCCGCGTGGATGGAGGCTTGGCTGCGCGATCCACAGGCATTGGTTCCGGGAACGATTGAGCCACGGCAATCCTTTACAGACGATGAGATCAAAGAGATGACTGCGTATCTTTTGACGCTGAAGCAAAGCTCGTCGGCTGGAGACGCAGGGGCCACAGCCGCAATGGGAGGGCAGTGAAAATGAGGACGAGGCTCCTTTTGATTTTCTTCTTTGTTCTGATCGTGTGCCTAGGGCTGACCGCCTACGGCAAACAAGAAATTGCGCCACACCTGCACGAGTACTGGCCATACGATCAGGGCTTGATCGTCAAAAGCGTTCCGCATCCCAAGGGGACGGAGTATGTTTCCTTTGGCTCCTATGGCTCTGAGACGGACTGGAACGACCCGACGCACATCCTCCCGCTGGATTATCACCAGGCCGATGGGAAGCGAATCTTTTATCAGCAATGCGTGTGGTGTCATTCCGATACGACACCGGCAGGGCCGTCCAATCGATCCAACGTAACGCCCACGCCTCCGCTGATGAATGATGGAACCTTGCTCAACGGAGTGAGCGATGCCGAGTTGCAACGGGTCATCGCGCTCGGAGGAGCCGCTACGGGAAAATCGGCGATGATGCCGCCCTATGGCAAGTCTCTGACCCCGGATGAGATTTACGATGTGGTCGCCTACACGCGGGCCATCGCCTCGCCTGCGTACCCCCGCCCATCGCATTGGAGTTGGACGCGCTGGGAACACGGCGCCGCGAAGAAGTAAACGCGCATGAAGTGGACGAAGCGGGTTGGCGGCGTTGAATGGTGTTTCCTTGTGTGCGGCGCGCTGCTTTGCGGTTCGGTCGCTACATTCGGCCAGGTCAGTCCCGCTGCGATCTTAAACCCGCAATTAAAAGCTGAAGAGACAAAGTACCTTTCGCAGATGCAGTCTCTTCAGCAGGCGATCACTGCGACAAAGTTTCCCTTTCCTTTCCACCTGGCCCGATATTTGAAGGCGCATTCCGGTCACGCGGCGCGGGATCACAATGGAATCGAATTTGTCTACTTTCAGGATCGCCTGTTGCTGAAGGTATCCGGCATCTACGGAGCGGCCTTGAACGCGCAGCAGATGACAGAGAACCAACGCGCCAGCCGCGTGCTGCAGGACGTGATTGCTCCCATGCTGCAACTTGTGACGCAGACCATTCCCCCAAACGTTGATTGCGATGGGATCGGGTTTGAGATTTTTTATGACGCGCGCGATGTCAGCAAGACGTATGACTACGAGGGGCGCGAGTCGCTGGTTGTCGTCTTCAGCCGGGACGATGCCTTTGCCTATGCGCGCGCGACCGGAGATGCGGCGCGACAAGAGATTCTGAATCGCTCGGATATTTATATGGATGGCAAAGATTTTGGCTTGGCGCTGGGGCAGCGCAATCCGCTGAACGTGGAATCGCTCGAACGGTCGGTTCCACGGCAAGCGCGGAGAGTGGCTGCATCGGGCGCGGGCAGCGCTGCTTCTGCCACGGAAGCAACGCCTGCGGCGAAATCGTCTCCGACACCTGCAGATGTTGCGCGGTTGCAGGCGAAGTTGCAGCCGCAACTCAACGCAATGATGCAAAAGGACGGAGCAAAATTGCACTTGGCAAATACGCCGCCTCCGATTTTTGCGATGGAGAATGGTCAGATTGCGCTGCATCTGACGATGCGTGATACGTTGGCATCGCCGGGGAGCGCCAGCTCGATTTACAAGCGCGCCGCGCAGAGCTTCGACCTCTTTCTTGCTCCAGAGTTGAAGGCGCTTCTGAAAGATATTCCCGAAGATGCAGGATATGGGATGATCGACTTTTCCGTGAGCCATAGCCTTGGCGCGGGAAGTGTTCCCTCCGAAACGGTTGACTACATCTGTCCGCAGAGCGCGTTGCGCGCCTTTGCCGCAAATGGAATAACCACGCAGGATGTCATCAACCAGAGTGTGGTGCTGGTTAATGGCGCGAGGATTGCTCTGAATTTGCAGGTGGTGGAGTAAGTCGAGAGAGTCCACTCTAAAACAGAGTTACGCTGAACCCTGCGATGGAGTTTATTCTGAGCGAAGTCGAAGGACTCAGGGTAAACTCCGCGCAGCGAAGGGAAAAATCCAAAAGGTCTGCGCTTCGTCAATGTAGCCAGTATGCTCTGGATTCTTATTCGATTTACTCGGATGCCGATGATGTTTTCATCAAGCTCGGTGAGCATGGGGCGAGTGCTCGAACTTTTTCGCTCCATGCGGGCATGTAAATGCTTAAATCGAAAACATTCTAGTGTTGCGGCAGGCGCACGACAATGCCCGTGCTGAAGGTTGTTATACCAAAGTCCTGGATGCCGCCAGCGGAAGCAAATATTCCACCATAGTCAAACTCAACGACCCGCCAGTCAACGTGCGACGACAGCTTCCAGTCCAGACCGCCAAGAATTTGACCCATCATTGTGCCACCGCCGTTTTTGTTGATGTTGTTGCTATTTCCGGGAGCGCCATCGGGAATCAATTCGCCAATCTGGGAGTCGCCACCGCCGATCAGACCCTCAAGATACGGATGGAGACGTGGCACGACAGGCAGCTTGAAAGCGAGGCGCGGCCCCAGCAGAAAGCCAATTAACGATTGCGCTGGCCCCCCACTGTACATCCCGCTGCCGACGGTGCCGGATTGAAGCGAGAGGCGAAAATCCGGCCCTAGGCTGAGAAAGCTCAGATGGCGCTTAAAGCTCTTGTTCTTATATACGCCGAAGGTGACTCCATACATTCGCGGTTCATTCACGGCCTGGATGTCGGTGGTGCTGAACTCGCTGTACAGGCCGACCTGCGCCACCACAGGGAGCGATGCAAGCAGGAGAAAAAAAGCTAAAAACTTCAAAGACCTCATCGTAGAGAAATACCTCGCCTTCAAAAAAAAACACCCAGGATCGTAATCCCTTGCTGGGATTACGGCATACGCACGACAATGCCCGTGCTGAAGGTTGTTGTATCCAAACCCGCAGAACTACCGGAGGCAAGAAGCTCGCCATCTCCAAGTTCGATGATCCTCCAGTCAACGTGTGGCAGAAGCGTCAGGTCAAGACCGCCAAGAAATTGACTCTCGAATGTGTTGCTGCTGTTCCGAGACAAACCTTCGCCAAGATGAAAGTCGCCATCGCCGATCAGTCCTTCAGCATACAGGTGCAGCGGCGTGACCGGAATCTTGAACGCGAGGCGCGGCCCCACCAGAACGCTCGTCAGGGATTGCATGGGGGCATTTGTACCACCACCGGGGCCGGATAAGAACGAGACGCGAATATCCGGCCCCGCGCTGAACAAGCCAAGATGGTGCTTAAAGTTCTTGTGGTAGTATCCGCCGAGTGTGGCTCCGTAAAGCTGAGGCTCATTCGCGGTGTGGAGATTGGTAGTGCTGAATTCTCCATACACGCCGAACTGCGCCATCGCCGGGAGCGATGCAAGCAGGAGCAACAAAGGTAAAAATCGCAAAGACCTCATCGTAGAGAAATACCTCGATAGAGAAATACCTTGCTTTCAAAAAAAACATCCAAGATCGTAATCTCCTGCTGGGGCTACGGCAGACGCACCACAATGCCCATGCTGATGGCTCTGGGATGGGAACTAAGGCCGAGTCCAGAGATTCCGCTATAGCTGAACTCCGCCACCCGCCAGTCAACATGCGGCGCCACGTTCAAATCCATTCCGCCAATCAGTTGGTATTCGAGTTCGTCGTAGGTTCCATTTGCCGGCCCTCTGCCCACCTGTGGCTGCGAGCCGGATACATAGTGGCCGAGACCGACCAGGCCTTCTGCATAGGGCTGGAGCGGTACGACATGCGGTCTGAAGATGAGACGCGGCCCCGCAAGAACGTTGAACAGGTGCGTGTAATCGCCGCCGAAGAGAAAGGCTCCGCGCATATCCAGCCCCGTTTTGAGGAAGAAAATATGTCCCTTGTCGCCATACGCTCCGACGATGGGGCCGCTGATCCAGTCCGCGTGGGGGGCGTTGATCTTGGATGCGCTATACCCGCTATACAGGCCGATCTGCGCCATCGCCTGGAGGGATGTGAGCAAGAACAAAAGGGGTAAAAACTTCAAAAACTTCATCGTAGGAAAATACCTCGCCTTCAAAAAAGCCCTTCTACGATTCTAATCCCCCACAGGGGCACATATCGAACAAGGATGCCGCTTTGGAGCTACGGCAGGCGCAGCACCAAGCCGGTGCTGAAGGTCATGGTGGACATGCCACCAAACGTGCCATAGTTGACTTCCGGGATGCGCCAGACCAAGCGCGACATCAGTTTCCAGTCGAGACCACCGAGGTACGCCACCTCGC
>DAHXNK010000102.1 GCA_027365415.1 Acidobacteriaceae bacterium | reverse complement strand
TGGGCGCGTTGATAGGCATGGTCTCCTCCATCTTGGTGTTTCAGATTGGCCAGACCCGCGTCTGGTTCGCCATGTCGCGGGATCGCCTGCTGCCTTCCATCTTCAGCCGCGTGCATCCCCGTTTTCGCACGCCTGCGGCAGCCACCTGGACGGCGGGCCTTGTCGTCGCATTGCCCGCCGGGTTGCTCGACATCGGCACCTTTGCCGATCTGTCCAACATCGGCACGCTCTTCGCGTTTGTGCTGGTCTCTCTTGGGGTTCTCATCCTTCGCTATAAAGACCCGGATCGTCCGCGCGCCTTTCGTTGCCCCGGCGGCCCCATTTTTCCGTTGCTCAGCGTATGCTTTTGCATATTGCTGATGATGGGCTTGCCAATGCTCACCTGGATTCGCTTCTTCGTCTGGCTGGCCATCGGATTGGCAATCTATTATTTCTACAGCCGTCATCGCAGTGAATTTGCTCCATGCGCCCGGTAGACTTGCGGATGCCAGAAAAAAAACAAATCGACGTGGTTCCCTGGATTCGCAACCTGCCGAAGGCCGAGCTGCATCTGCATCTGGAAGGTACCATCGCGCCCGAAACTCTGGTATTGCTGAGCCAGCGGCACGATGCCGAACCACTGACTCTGGAAGCCGCTCAGTCGCTGTATCGGTACGCCGACTTCACCGGATTTTTGATGGCCTTCAAAGCCGCGACCGAGCGACTGCAAACGCCGGAAGATTACGAACTAATCACCTACGCCATGCTGCGCGATCTGCATCAGCAGGGCGTGGTTCATGCCGAGGTTTATGTCTCGGTCGGCGTGGTGTACTACTGGCGCAAGATGGAGTTTGAGCCACTCTTTGCTGGCATGGAGCGCGGGCGCGAACGCGGCGAACGAGAGTTTGGCCTCTCGCTGCTCTGGATCTTCGATGCGGTGCGACACTTTGGCCCGGAGGAAGCTGCGCGCGTCTTTCGCAAAGCCGCCGAGATGAGGAATCACCATCCCTCCATCGTAGCCATCGGCATCGGCGGAGATGAACGCCGCACGGGTGCAGCGGTCTTTCGCGATCTATATCTCGAAGCACGCGACAACGGCCTGCGGCTCACAGCACATGCAGGAGAGGCCGTCAGCGCGGAGAGCATCTGGTCGGCCATCAACATAGGAGCCGAGCGGCTGGGCCACGCGCTGAGCGCACAACACGATGCCGAGTTAATGGACGTGCTGGCAAAAAAACAGATTCCTTTGGAGATTTGCATCACCAGCAACCTACGCACTGGCTGCTGCGCGCAGATGGAGGAGCATCCCATGCGCCGATACTTTGACAGCGGCCTGATGGTCACGCTGAACTCGGATGATCCGGCGATCTTCGGCAGCAATTTGCATGAGGAGTATCTGCTGGCGCATCGCAACTTTGGCCTAACGCTAGAGCATCTGCGCGAGATTGCTGGCAACTCCATTGAGGCCAGTTTTCTTCCCCCAGCCCGCAAGCTGGAGTTACTGCGCCGCGTGGAGCAGTACGCCGAGCTACGCGGATAGACGAAAACCCCCTGAAAAATGTGATGAATAGCACACCTAAGCCCAATGCTGCACATTGTTGTAGACTTGCAGGCACAACAATGTAGTCGCGATCTTTCCGTAAACCTTTTGGAGGTGGATTATGCCCACGTCTCGCTTCGTTGCAAAAATGTTTTCCGTTGCGTTGGTAATTCTGAGCCTAGCCTTCGCAGCGACGGCCCAGAACGACATCGACACACTCAAGAGACAAGCCGATCTGGGCGATGCTTGGGCGCAATTCAGCCTTGGCTTGGCATATTATCAGGGCCACGGCGTGCCGCAAGACTATGTACAGGCTGCGGCCTGGTATCGCAAGGCCGCAACGCAGGGCTATGTCAAAGCGCAAACTGGCCTAGGCTGGATGTATGACCAGGGGCAAGGCATGCCGCCAGACGATGCTCAGGCCGCGATCTGGTGGCGCAAGGCTGCCGAGCAGGGCGACACCTACGCGCAATACAGCCTTGGCAATCTATACCTCCAGGGCCACGGCGTACCGCAGGATCCCACACAAACGGTAGTCTGGTGGCGCAAAGCTGCTGATCAGGGCGATGCCCAGGCGCAAGACAGTCTTGGCGCGTTGTACGTTCAGGGAAGCCAGGGCGTGCCGCAGGACGATACTCAGGCAGTCGTCTGGTGGCGCAAGGCTGCCGATCAAGGCAATGCCGATGCGCAATACAACCTTGGCGTGGCGTATGATCTCGGCCACGGCGCGCCGCAGGATTCCGCGCAAGCGGTGGTCTGGTACCGCAAGGCTGCCGAGCAGGGTAGTGCCGTGGCGCAATACAGTTTGGGATTGGCATACTCTCTTGGCCACGGCGTGCCGCAGGATTCCGCACAAGCAGTAGCTTGGTATCGCAAGGCCGCCGATCAAGGCAATGCCGATGCACAGTACAACCTTGGCGTGGCATACGATCTTGGCCAGGGCGTGCCAAAGGATTCCACACAGGCGATGGCATGGTATCGCAAGGCCGCAGATCAGGGCAATGCCGTGGCGCAATACAACCTTGGTTTGGTGTACGCCCTCGGCCACGGCGTGCCGCAGGATTATACGCAGGGAGCGACTTGGTTCCGCAAGGCTGCCGATCAGGGCAATGCCGATGCGCAGTTGTACCTTGGCAATGCGTACCAGTTCGGCCACGGCGTGCCAAAGGACAACGTAGAAGCATACTTCTGGTACGCCCTTGCAGCATCGGGCAAGCCCGAACGGGTCACGCAGGCAGATATGAACAAATGGCGGAATCAAGCGGCCAGTCGCCTGACCCCAGCCAAACTCGCCCTCGCGCGAGCGCGGGTCAAGCAGTGGATTGCAGCTCACCCGGCCACGCAATAAAACCGGAGTTTCCCCATTCAAGCCAAAAGAAGACTTGAGTGGGGAAACTCCTAACTGCATATCCTCAAAACGGGAACGGCTCCACGACTCTCCCATACGAGCCGCAAACAGCGCGGCGCATGTGGGGCACGCGGCGCGTGCTGGGCACAGAGTAAATCCGAACTACAGCTTCTCGAAGAACTCACAGGCCGAGCAGGAAATGTACATGCCGCCCGGCGTGCCGCGTTCGCGATCCTTGACGCGCTTCACAATACGGGTGGGCTTGGCGCACTTGGGACAATCGGTGCTCTTGGTGGTGTCCATGACTTTCTTGCGGTCACCGGTCTTGGCAATCTTGGCCATACGAAAAATCTCCTCAAAAATATCTGCGACGTTGCACACTCGCAGGAACCGCACAACTTCGGCACACACGAAGCGTGTCGCGTGAAGAATGCGTTGATCCGCTGTGGGGATTCGCGGGACTGCGGCAACTGCGCAGCCGTCTGCAAGACAAGTTTACATGAAGATGGCTGTTCAGGAACAGAGATAGAAACAGGTCAGAGGGTCTCGGTCTCGTTTGTGTTTGCGGCGGGCGATGCGGGCGCAGAATGCGGAATGTCAACCGGAATGCCCACAGGCTTCAACTCCGGCTGGTTCACCCTCCATGACAACTCCCGCGTAATGCGCAGCAGCACAAACACGCCAATCATCAACGCCAGAAAGGCCAGCCATCCTGCCTCCGGGCCGTAGTCGCCGCCCGTCATCCAGCGTGGGCCATAGGTGTCGGTCTGCACCACCGTCGCGGCAGCGGTATTGCCCGCCATTGGCAGGCCGAAGAGCGCGCCCATGCTGGCCAGCCACGCAAAGTGAATTCCCCAGGACAGCCACAGAGCGCGTGTGCGCAGATAGGCCAGTGAGAGCAGCAGCGCGGCGATTCCGCTGACCCAGATGCCCGCTGTCCCCGCGCTGGGAGATTCCATGCGCAGCAGTCCGAAAAAGATGCAGGCCATGACTGTGGCCGTGAAGGGGCCAAAGGCTTCGATGAGTTTTTGAAAGGGGTAGCCGCGAAAGGCAATCTCGCTGGCCAGCGCGCCCGTGGCAAGCCCACACAACTGCATCATCAGAAGGAAAAAAGCGCGCGATCCCCACGAGAAATGCACATACAAAATACCTGCGAGCGCCAACACCAGAGCGACGGCCACCATCATACCCCACCCCAGAGCCGCGCCCAGAGCGAACTCGCGCAGCCAGCCCAAGCGCTGATCGGGTCGCCGCGCCAGACCCATTGCGCGGAGCGGCTGGCGCGTGCCGTCAAAGGCCAGCCCCATATAGCCGAAGCCGATGATCTCCAGAAAAAGCAGGAATACGTTGCGTACCAGTGGGAGCGCGATCCCTACGCTGAAGCCCTGCGCGGCTTGGTCGGCTAGAAATTTCGCAACGATAAAGAAGGCAACCGCCAGCACGAAGCGCGCGAATATGCGACCCCGGCCCGGCCCGCGAAAGAGACTCATGTGTCCGCCTCGCAGACATGGCAACAGCGGGCATCGATCCCAATTCGTCTATCGCTGCGCCGCAAACCTGCCATCTATATGTGTGCCGCCTATTTTCTGTGGGGTTAGGAGGTGTAGAACTGCGCCATGTTGCGGAATTTTTTCTGCCGCTGCGCGATCATTTCTTCGATGGAGAGTTGCTGCAAATCTCTTAGGTTCTGTCTCAGAATCTTGCCGAGCATCTCCGCCGCCAGAGCGGGTTGGGTATGCGCGCCGCCCTCCGGTTCCGGCACAATGGCATCGACGCAGCCCAGACGGAAAACATCCTCCGCCGTGGTGCGCAGCGCCTCTGCCGCCAGAGCGCGCTTGCTGGCATCGCGCCACATGATGGACGCGCAGGCCTCTGGCGAAATGACCGAGTAGGCCGCATTTTCCAGGATCAGCACGCGATCCGCCACGGCAATGGCAATCGCGCCACCAGAGCCGCCTTCACCGGTGATGGTGGCGATGGTGGGTACGCGCAGTCGAGACATCTCGCGCAGGCTACGGGCGATGGCCTCGGCCTGGCCGCGCTCCTCGGCTCCCAGACCGGCGTTGGCGCCAGCGAGATCAATAAACGTAAAGATGGGACGGCCAAACTTCTCGGCAATCTTCATTGCGCGGAGAGCTTTGCGGTATCCCTCCGGGTT
>DAHXNK010000101.1 GCA_027365415.1 Acidobacteriaceae bacterium | reverse complement strand
CAAAGGGAAGCACGCATTGGAATTGCAGAAAGCCGCGCTTGCCGTAGATGCGATTCCAGTGCAGCACCTTGTCCAGCGGATAAAAAAATGGCTCATAATCCACCAGTGCGCTGACGTGCCGATGCCGTTGCTTGTGGTAATACACTCCGTTGAAAGCCCGCATCGCGGAACGATTCAACGCCCAGCCCGGAAAATCGAAGGGCACCGACAGGCGCGGCTCCGGCGTAGACAGCAGCGGATCGGGGAGGTGTGAATGGTCGCCCAGCATAAAAATGCCGCGGGCAAAATTGCGGCCACGCGAGATGCAATCAATCCAGGCCACGGTATATTCCGCGTGACTGCTGGCCGCCGAAAGCGCAAGAAATTCATCCAGCCCGTGAAAATGGATGCCCTCGTAGCAAATGTTGCGACTGACGATAGGCCGCAACTGCACCTCCGCCCAGGCGATCAGCCCGGTCAGGCCCATGCCGCCGATGGTAGCCGCGAACCAGTCTGGATTTTCGGTGGCGCTGCACAGCAGGCGCGCGCCGTCGGAACGCGCCAGCTCAAAACGTGGGACATGGCAGCCAAAGGTTCCCGCAACATGATGATTTTTTCCGTGAATATCATTGGCAATGGCTCCGCCGACGGTAACGTATTTCGTACCCGGAGTGACAGGCAGAAACCATCCCAGCGGCACGGCAAAGCGCAGAATCTCCGCCAGCGTCACGCCGCTCTCGCAGCGCAGCAGCCCGGTCTGGGCATCGAATGCAAGCAGTCGATCCATCCCGCGTGTGTCGAGCAGCGTTCCACCCGCCAGCAGGCAGACATCGCCATAGCTGCGCCCCATGCCCACCGGCAATTGCGGCGAGACGGTAGGGCGCAGAGGAAAATCGCCCATCCAATGAAGCGGGCGCATCGAGGACTTCACCTTCGGGTAGCGTCCCCAGGATTCAAAATCAGATTCAACGTTGGATTCGGAGCCGGATTCGGAGGCTGGAGGAATGAGTTTCGTTCGCATGAGAGAGATCTAGCACCTGCTACCACTTATAGATGCCCGGATGTTACCCATGCAAATGGCCGAGCGCTCGCTGCTCTCTCTGCGCCGCACTCACAACAGCATTAGCGAAGCGCGCTCCAGCCACGCGGCGGGCCATGAAAGAGGCGGATGGCAGCAATGCCGCTGGCTCCGACAGCGACACACGCTGCTGCGTTGCTGGCGGTCACGCCTCCCAGCGCTAGCACGGGAACCGGATGCGCCACGCGACAGGCGGCTGCCAGCGCCGCCAACCCTACACCGGGAAGAGTATGCTCGTCTCCCGAATGCTCTTCGCGAAATCGAGAAGAGATTCGCTTCTCAAAGACCGGAGCAAACAGAATGCAATCGACGTTCTGGTCGCGAGCCTGCTCGACCTCCTGCTGCGTATGGCAGGCCATGCTGATCCAAAAGGGAGAAGACGCGCTACCCAAAATGGCATGGTGCCGCGTCTCATCCAACCTGCGAATTCCGTCGAACCGTTGCGCGGCTGCGCTCGCAGGCAGGTGAACGCCATCCGCCCCCGCAGCCAGCGCCACCGCAAGAGGAGCGTTGAGAAGAATCCGCGTCGTCGCGCCCACATCGCGAACAGCCCGCTGCATCGCCTGCGCCAGCAAGATCAACTCCTCTGCGGGCAAATCTTTTTCCCGCAGTTGCGCCAGCGCCACGCCGTTTTCGGCCCAGACACGCGCCAACGCAATCAATCCATCGCGCTGCGCGGCGGGTTGATTTCCAACAAGATGGCGATTCGTAATGGCACAAAGAAGCATCCGAATGTCAGTAGTGTACTGTCTGCGTCCACGCGGATACAGGAATCCCCCACGTCGCAACATCGGAACAATGATGAGACATAGCCAAAGGCTATCGCGCCGCATGCGCCCTAGTAGACTGCACGATGAAAGAGACAATCCTCATCTTCCGAGGGAGAGAGCCAGGTTGCGACAGCACACCCCAACAGGATGACCATGCTGAGTAGCCCCGCTGCCAGCGACAGCAAAGCCGCCGCATGATGCGTCCAAGGAGAGACGAGAGCAAGATATATGATCTGCACGGCGGAACCTCCTCATAGCCTAGAGTCCCAAAACAGCCACAGGGTTTTCTACCTAGGTAAATTATGTACCACAAGTTGGATTTAGAGGCAGAATTTTAAGAACAGTATTTAAGAACAACGGGGCCGAAACAGCGCGCCGCAGACCCGCATGGATTTCGAGCGGCACCGCACAACCATCCAGACAATAGACAGCGGGGCAACCTATTGATTCTAAAACGTTGGTGCCGAAGAAGGGACTTGAACCCCCACACCCTTGCGAGTACATGGACCTGAACCATGCGCGTCTGCCAATTCCGCCACTTCGGCAACCGGGAAGACCGCCCAACAAAACTGTTGAACGAGCAGCGCTCTGTTCATCATACAGCGTCGGCGGCAAGAGTCAAACCGCAGCATCGGACAGCAGCAAAACCTCTCGAAGCTGTTCCTTATTCTCGCATTTCCATGACAGGCGATACCGGAAATACGGGTGTTCCCGCCGACAAAGAAGCCGCTTCAGTAAACAATTGGCAGGGTAAAAGAAAAAACGGAGCCGTGCCCCATCTGACTGGTGCAGGTGATCTTGCCGTGGTGAGCCTCCACGATGGAGCGAACGATGGCCAACCCCATTCCTGTGCCAGGGATCAGGCCGCGACGCTCCCGACCACGATAAAACTTATCGAAGATCATGGCCTGTTCCAAATCGTCAATGCCTGTGCCGCGATCAGCGACGTTGACGATCAGCGTTCCCTCTCCGGCTTCGGCACTGATGTAGATAGGACTGCCCTCTGGAGAATACTTGACGGCATTTTCCAGCAGGTGGCGCAGAACTTTTGTGATGTAGGTCAAATCCATGCGGGTCTGCGGCAACGATTCTGAAAGGCGCACCTCGACGGGATTCTTCCGCAGCGTCTCGGAGAGTTCCGCTAACGCAGCATCCACGGCCTTGCGAATGGCATGAGGGCGCATTTCCATCTTTACTTCGCGAGCATCGAGCTGCGCCATCTCCACAGCCTCGGCAATCAGGCGATTCAGTCGATCGGCCTCCTCTTCGATTACGGCAAACATTTCATCTTTCTGGGCTGCGTCCATCGTGGGATTTTCGCGTACGCTGGCGATGGATGCCTTGATGGACGTTAACGGGGTGCGTAGTTCGTGAGTGATGGAATCCAGCAGCGCCGTGCGCAAACGCTCACTTTCACGCGCGGCCTCGGCACGAGTCAGCTTTTCCAGCGCATCGGCGCGTTCGACAGCAATGGCGATTAGGCTAGACAAGGCTTCCACGGTTTCGCGAGAAGGCAGGGTTCCACTGAGTCCAAGAGCGCCCATTGAGCGCACGCCCATCATCAACGGCGCGTAGCAGGTGTGTGCATCTTCCATGACAACATCTCTGCGCTGCGCCGTGGCCCGCAGACGGTCTGCTGGCAAATCCAGAGAATTTCCGCTGGAGCGATAAATGCGATTGCGTTCCCCTGCAAAGAGCGCGACCTCTGCAAATCCGAAGGTGAGGGTCATATCTCCGGGAATGCGCGTAAGCAGCTCCGTGGGATTTTCCGTCACCAGCAATTGCTGGCTGAATCCATAGAGACGCTCGACCTCATGGCGGCGCAGATTCGCCTTATACGCTTCCTTCCGCGCGTGTTCTGCAAGATGGCTGGCGATCACTGCCGTTGTCAGAAACGTAAACAGTGCCATCCAATTGCGCGTATCCGCTATGGTGAAGGTGAACACGGGAGGCAGGAAGAAATAATTGAACGCCAGCGTGGACAATCCGGAGAGAAAAACAGCAGGCCGTAACCCCCAACTGGCCGCAGAGAACAACACCACCAACAAATAGGACAAGGCCACAGTGGTAAGGTTGACGTGCAACAGACGATAATCAAGAAAAGTCACACAGGCAACAATGATGGTTCCAGCTAGGTATTGCGCGAAATGAAAGATCCGATGCTTTTCCATGAAACGTATTGTACGGATAGGAGGTAGTGTATGGCTCCACAAAGAGAACAGGAACCTCCGGTGAAAACCCCTGAGGATTGGTTGGCGCAAGCCACAGAGATGGAGCAAACCACGGAAGAGAAGACCTCAGGCATTTTCAAGGTCTTCCTTGGCTACGCCCCAGGCGTGGGGAAAACCTGCAATATGCTCAGCGAGGCGCTGCGCCGCGCGCGCCGCGATGAGGACGTTGTTGCCGGCATTATCGAGACGCATGGGCGGAAGGGGACGGCAGAACTGGCAGGTCAGATGGAAGCCGTACCGTTGCGGTCAATAGAATACAAGGGCACGATGTTCAAGGAAATGGATGTTGATGCCATCCTAGCCCGCAAGCCAGCCGTGGTTCTGGTGGATGAGCTGGCCCATACCAACATCGAGGGGAGCAAGCATCGCAAGCGCTACGAGGATGTTCTGGAGTTGCTGGCTGCGAAGATCGACGTTTTGACGACGGTCAACATTCAGCATATCGAGAGCCTTGGCCCAACCGTCCAGAGCATTACCGGAATTCCGATCCGCGAGACGGTGCCAGACTGGGTAATGGAGCGCGCCGATGAGGTGGTAATGGCCGATCTGACGCCAGAAGCGCTGCAAACCCGGATGCGCCGCGGAGATATTTATCCTCAGGATCGAGTAGAGAGAGCGCTTTCCAATTTCTTCCGCCGAGGCAATCTAATGGCGCTGCGTGAACTTGCGCTGCGCCAGGTAACGCGCGCCGTGGATCGCAGCCTGGATGCTTATCTGCGGCGCAAGCGCTTCGGCGACCACTGGCAGGTACAGGAGCGGGTCGCTGTCTGCATCAGCGCCAGCCCGATGGCGCAGCAATTGATTGCACGCGGCGCGCGCATCGCCGAAGGTATCGACGCGGAATTGTTCGTCCTCCATGTTGGAGATGAGTCAGCGCTGGAGCCGGAAGAGCGCCGCACCTTGCAGGCGAACGTTCGTTTTGCGGAAAATCTGTCAGCACAGGTTGTCTACTTAAAGAGCGGAACGGTGGCTAGTGCTGTAGCAGCCTTCGCGCAAGAGAAACGCATCACGCAGATCATTCTTGGACGCAAGGC
>DAHXNK010000100.1 GCA_027365415.1 Acidobacteriaceae bacterium | reverse complement strand
CTTGAGCGGCGTATCAAATGGGCTGGCCGTCTCGAAGATAACGCCAAGGCTCTCTCCATTCGGCCCAAAGGCTTCCACATTGTTGGAGAGCGTCTTATACCGCCCGCGATGGTGCTCATCTTTACTGCTGTAGCGAAGCAGGATGCCATGCAACTGCTGGATATAATTCTCAGTGAGTGGAATGGAATCAAAGCTCAGAAAAATTCGCTCCATCGCCTCCGCGTATCCAGCCACTTCCTCCTCATCGCGGGAGCGGAAAGAATGCAGCTCCAGCCGGGAAAGCAACGCCTCAACTTCACGATCTGTAAGCCTGGCACCTTCAATACGCGTAGAAGAACCGATGCTTTCAATTGTGGCCACCTTGCGCAGGGCGGCCAGGCGCTCTGGGGCCAGCGTACTGATGGCGCGCCAAGTACCCTTGAACTCATCCAGTTCTGCGATAAGCGTGAGCATTTCTGGGGTGATCGTCAATGTCGGCGTGGTAGAGAACATGGCCATTTCTAAGACTATTTATATCCGATAATGTCCATTTATGTCTAATGCGAGGAGAGCTGGCAAAACGCGACAGGTCAGGAAACTGACGAAAAGAAGAAGATCAAAATTATGCAGCCTGCGTGTGGAGACTTCTTCCAGCTTCCATTGAATGATTTTGACATTTGCACTACTGAAACATTCTCCGGTTAGGCTGGTGTTGAGGGTGAGCTGCCCCCTTGGTTTACTCCGGGCAAGTGAGAGTCTTCGGGTTTGAGTTTAGCTGCAAATTTGGCCCGCAGCAGCCGGGGCTGTGTAAATGTGGGAAGCGTCCTTTGCTTTCCACATTTGCATGGCCCATTGCGAATTCCTCCGGTGTCAGATAGCCCAACGCGCTGTGTGGGCGGATCTGATTGTAGTCGAGCCTCCAGTCTTCGATGGTTTCTCGCGCATCGTCCAGGGCCAGAAACCAGTGCTCGTTCAGGCACTCCTCGCGGAACTTTCCATGGAAGCTTTCGATGTAGCCGTTCTCCATCGGCCGGCCCGGAGTGATGAAGTGCAGTGTGACCTCGTTCGCGTAAGCCCACTGATCCAGTGCCTTCGAGGTAAATTCCGTTCCGTGGTCGATGGCGATCCGCACCGGCAGCCCGCGTTCCAGGCGGAGCTTTTCCAGCACCCGCACTACCCGCGGCGCCGGCAGCGAAGTGTCCACCTCGATGGCCAGCATTTCCCGCGAGTAAACGTCCTCCATCGACAGCGCGCGCAGCTTGCGTCCGCTGGCCAGCGCGTCGTGCAAAAAATCCATCGTCCAGGTTTCGTTCCTGCTCACCGGCGCAGCCAGCGGCACGACGACTGGGAACATCTATGTACAGGAGATCCCGGCAAGCGTGCGGTCGGCAGTCATTGCAACTACGCGGGAAATCTTGGGTATCGTTAAGGGCGGGGAAATACAGCAGTTGCAAGGTTCAGATTCAACTGTGTCCAACTGTGCCCAAGTTGCAAATTTTAAGAGATGTAAGTCTTTGAAAAGGTTGGCTCCTCAGGTAGGACTCGAACCTACAACCCTTCGGTTAACAGCCGAATGCTCTGCCATTGAGCTACTGAGGAGTGTGTGGAGCGGGGGACAATCTCTCTGTACGGTAGCAAATACAGCCGAAAACGTCAAAGCCCCCTCCCATCCAACACAAATGATGGGCCAGCAAAGAAACAGTTCTACTGAAGATTGAAGATGCGCGCACATGGGGCGGGCATTCGCAAACATAGCGTCCGAAGAAATCTCGTCACACTCGGCGCGTGATATCCTTCTTGAAACTACACTACAAGGATAGATGATGAAACTACGGGAAACAGTTTTATACTCGACGGCTTTCTTTCTCGCCATCGCGGCTCCGACCTTTGCGGCAACAAAAGGATCCCAGCTATTTCAATCTCACTGCATCATGTGCCACGGGGAAGATGGAACAGGAAATACCCCTGCGGGCAAGGCACTCAAGGCGGTGAATTTGCACAGCCCCGCCGTGGCGAAATTGAGCGATGCGGATCTGACAGAAATCATCAGTAACGGGAAAAATGGAATGCCCGCCTATGTTGATCGACTGGACGCGACGGACATCCAAAATGTGATTGCTTACATTCGCACGCTTCAAAACGCAAAACCGTGACATCTGCAGTAACAACACATATCCCTACCCATCGGTAGAAGCAGCGGCGCCCGCTACTGATTCGCGATCGCTACTGTCGCGGCACCCTTTTCCGAAGCATCCGCATACAATCGTCGATACATTTCCACATTGCGCAGAATGGCCTGCACGTACTCCCGTGTCTCGGTGAACGGAATCGATTCGACAAACGCTGGCAAATCGGCATACGGGCCGTTGGCGAGCCAGGACTTCACGCGATTATCCCCAGCGTTGTACGCAGCCAGCGCGTACTCCGTTTGCCCGTTAAATTCATCCATCAACTGCCGCAAATAGATCGTTCCCAGTCGCAAATTTACATCGGGGTTCAGCAAAGATGAAGTCTGAAAAGGACGCACATGCGCGTTGCGAGCCAGATCCCTGCCCACGCTCGGCAGCAGTTGCATCAGACCATAGGCGTTGGCATAAGAGATCGCACCGGGATTGAACTCCGACTCCTGCCGGATGAGCGATACCACGAGATATGGATCAAGTCCGTTCACTTTGGCATTTCGCGTCAATGTCGGCCAGTTGGCCTGGGGGAAAAGCAGGTTCCAGTAGCCACGCGGAATCTCGTCCATCGGAACCGCGAAGTAGGAATGCACAGCGCGCTTAAGCGCGCGCAGCGCGTGAAAGTTTTCTCCATAGCTGGCGTAGATTTGCGCTTCGGCATATGCGGCCCATGCTGCACTGTCAGGGCTGGCCTGAATCTCCGGCGCAATGTATTGATTCAGTCCGGCGTTGGCCAATAATCCAGCGCGAATTACATGCTCACTCTCCCTGGGCACATCCACGGAAAGCGCTGGCACGCTGGGCACGGGAATACGCACAAGAAACGGAAGCGTCGCAGCCGTTACATCCTGCAATTCAGCAAGCTGCCTGCGGGCTATCTCCGCGTAATAATAGTGATGATAGTTGGCGATGAGCGCGTTGTAGCAAGCGACAGCGGCAGCATCGTTCTTCTCTACGTCCTGGTAAACACGTCCACGCCAATAGAGTGCTGCGGCAATCTGCGGCTGGCTAGGATAGCGGACGATCTGCTCCTCAAAAAGCTGCGCAGCGGTCTTTGTATCCCCTAGGCGATAGGTCAACCACGCGGCATGCCAATGGCTGATCGCCGCCTGCGGCTGCGCAGGAAAGTTGCTGACCAGAGATGTGTAATCCTGAATGGCCGTGGGCAGATCGTTGGCTACCATAGCCATGTTACCGGCGGAGAACAATGCCTCCGCCGTCCATTTGCTCTGCGCGAAACGTTGCTGCATTTGTTGCAGCAGGCTTTGAACCTGGCCCACGTCAGAACGGTCGCGAGCGAATTCAACCATCAGATATAAGCGCAGCGCGCCAGCTTCATCGTTCGTATCGGAGAGCCGCGCCAAATCGGAGGCTTCAACATGATGCTCCTGGCGATAGTCGTACAGCGCGGCGTAGGTCAGATATAGGTTGATGTCGGGCGAACCCGCAAGCGAAGAGTCTGCCGCCAGCGCCTGATACTGCGCCGCCGCCGCCGTGTAGTTTCCTGCGCGCACAAGACCTTCCGCATGTTGCACGCGCTCCTTTACCGTCAAGGAGCTTGCCTGATCCATCGCATGGAGTTGCGACACCGCCTGCGTAGCTTCATCGCTGTTCGCATAGTCGGTATAAATTTGTCGATAGAGTTGAAGCGCCGCGTTATGATCTCCCGCCATCTGGCGCGCCTGCGCCAGTGTTAGAAGATACGCTGGCGTCCTGCCATCTGTAGAGTTTTCCAAATCCGCCAGTTGCTTCAGCGCGCCCTGCGGATCGCCCTCAGCGATATACACCTGCGCCAGCAACAGCATTGCGCGGTGCGTCAAAATGCTTTCGGGATGCCGCGTGTCAAAGCCTGCAAGGAGTGCTTCTGCCTGCGGATATTGCTGCTGCGCGACATCGGCCTTTGCTTCCAGATAATCCGCATAATCAGCCAGCGCGTTGCCGGATTGCCGCGCGTGGCGAAAAGACGCCGTTGCCTCTGGATACTTCTGATCGGACAAGTAGGTATTTCCCAATGCGAGATAGGCGGCATCGGCAGCCTCTCCGCGATGCGCGCGGGCATAGCGCTCCACACCTGCATAGGCGGCGGGCGTGTGCAGCGTCTGCAATTGCTGCGCCATTGGACGCAGTTGCGACGAAGCAACGAACGCCTGCCGCAACAAGCGGACCCGCGCTTGGTTGCGACGACTTTGGGGTTTGGATTTTTGTTTTTTCCCATGCGCGGTTCCACGATGCGCCGTCCTTTGCTTGGCGCTCTTCTTCACGCCTGTACTGGAAGGCGGCGTTGTCGCCTGCGCCAGTGCTGGACGCGCCCAGCCGGCGGATGCCATCAGCAATAGGGTTCCCATCAACACTCTCAACATTTTCTTGCTCGCGAGAATGAAACGCGCAGCCACGGCTTGCTCAAGACGGATCGACGCAGAGGCTTGCAGCCCAACAAACGAAATATCAGGAAACTCCATGTCTATGACTCTATTGTGCAAAGTTAAAAAGTCAAAATCGAGTTCTCCATTCCAAAAACCTTACTTTATCTTTGCCCTGTATTTTGCAACCGCCCATGCCAGCAGATACCATGTACTTGCAGAGCAATGGGATTTTTTTCTCGCTGCATTCTGCATCGCTGGCCACATGCGGAGCATCTGCTGTTGTAGGGATGTACGTAGGCCAGCTCGACACGCATGGCGACCCTCACAACTCCAAACACCGACGCGCTGCACCCGGACATTGCACTTGTCGAGCGGGTCAAGCAAGGGGACTTGGCTGCCTTTGAGCAGTTGATGAAGCAATATGATCGGAAGATATTCCGCATCGCGCAGCACATCACGCAAAATCGCGAAGACGCGGAAGATATTGTTCAGGACACCTTCCTCAAAGCGTTTACAAAAATTGAGCAATTTCAGGGCAATGCAAAGTTTTACACCTGGTTGGTTCGTATTGCCGTTAATGAATCGCTGATGCGGCTGCGCAAACGACGCTCCAGCAAGACTGTCTCTATGGATGAAGAGATAC